>NZ_JACGVN010000043.1:0-8104 GCF_014077245.1 Colwellia sp. BRX8-9 | reverse complement strand
ACCTTATCTATAAAACGTTAAGTTAACTACTTTACTCTAAAGTGATGTAGATAACTTATCAAAACAGCTCTTTCGTGGTTCGTTTTGACTGAACCCCTTGGAACTGGAGCGCATTCTAGACATTTTCTAAAAACTATCAAGCACTATTTTCATCTTTTTGTTTGTTCGAATGAAAAACAAGCAGACAGGATGATATTAAAACATATATCTACTAATAACTCCCCTACAGCTATTTATAAGTACTATAAATCTGGCCCTATTTTTACTTTAACTCATCATGTCGAAGATCAAATAGTATTCTTCAGCGTACAAATATCAATATGATGTGCTGCATATTTAATTAATTTACTCATCTCTCCTATTAATTAGTCGTTTTGTTTTTACTTATTTACGAATAAATTCGTATCTATATTGTTTTATCGATAATTTGAACTAATCTAAAAGATATACGAAATAACTCGTAGAATGTAACTAACAAATATTGAGGTGCCAGGATGAGAAGAAATAGACTTTATGAAGACCAAAAAGCTGAAGCAGATATGACACCTATGCTTGATATTGTTTTTATCCTTTTAATATTCTTTATTGTGACCACCTCATTTGTTAAAGAACAAGGTTTCTTAGTGAATAAACCCGATGGCGGCAATCCTAATCAGAATAATAATCCTATGTTACTTATAAGAGTAAATGAAAATGGTCTTGTTTCCTTAAATGGTAGAATTACAGATATTGAAAGACTACCAGCAAATATAGAAAATTATATGGCTACTAACCCAGTATCTGCTGCTGTTGTGATCCCTCACGCAAATACAAATTATGATAATGTAGTTAAGGTTATCGATCACATAACTATGGTTGGTGGGCTTACGGTATCTATAGGCAAATAGTTTATATATGAGGGTTAGTCTTTTGATGGGCTAACCCTTTAAACTCAAGTTCCTGTTATATATGTGCTTCGATATATTAAGGTCAATCATATTAGTTTGTATAACCTGCTAGTCACTATAATGACATTTAACTCTGTTAATGCTAACAGTAACAATCAAGTACTTGGCATCTAGCTTGTGTTATTAGCTTTTACATAGACAAAGCAGACTATTAACGACAGCTAATACACTCTTATTACAAGAGACGATTAACTCATTACCCCCGGCGCTTAACCTACTCCCTACTTAATATTTTTTTTAGTAAAAAATTATTAATCTGGTAATAAGTCTACCTATGTATAATGCTGTTGATCACTAAATAAAAACTTCATCAAGACAAAAAATCTCTATTGACGGACCAAGCTCCTGGCTAGACAAGACCATTCTTGCTGCTACTTGCTCACCCGTTATCGGGCGGAAGCGTCGTAGCAAGGGTATAATGCATAAAATAGGCATGAACCAACTAGCCATTTTTTCACCTAAGCGAAATTCTGTTCGTTGACCAAGTAGTAATGACGGTTGAAAAATACTAATACGTTTAAAGGGTAATTGTTTTATTCTCTGCTCCAAAAGACCTTTCATTTTCAGATACGAATTATTACTTTGATCATTAGCCCCAGCAGAAGAAACGAGTAGGTAGTGATTAACACCGTTGCGTACTGCTAATTGTGCTGCTTCAAACTGGTAATCAAGATCTACTCTACCTTGTTCCACGATTGAACCCGCTTGCTTAACTGTTGTACCAAGACATGAAAATAAAATGTCCGCATGAAATAGTGTGATGTAATTATTGAGGTGTTCGAAGTCCACGACTTGATTACAAACTTTTGTTGATGTATGTGGGGAAGGCCTACGTGTTAGTGTAATAATTTCACTAATATGGTCACTGCTAACGAGTTGATCAACTATCGCCCGACCGACTAACCCGGTAGCGCCTATAACTATAGCTTTTTTTGCCATTACACTCTCTCTAGTATTATCCCAGAAAATTGATGCTTTTTTTACTGTGTCGAAAATATATTGAGCAGAATTAATGCAGGGATAAGATAACACCTCGTTAAAAAGATAATCATTGTTAACTGGAATTTATGAAAACCTATACTAGCTGACAATTTATCGTCGGTCTATATTGGCTTGTAGCTTTGTTATTGGCATGGTGTCTCTGAAGTTCTTTTATATAAGTAGATAAAAGTAGTCCAACGCAATAATTACATCGGTTATGCTACCCAATTATATTAGAACGGCCGTTAGCCAACTGTATTTTATCCCTATTTAAATTCTGGTGATGTTTTTATACCGACGATCTCACTATTATTAGAAAATAACCAACCATTAAAGAGACTAACAAACCAAAAAATGAAACAAGTGCAGATACGAGTAAAACTGCTACACCAATATTAGCCGTTTCGGCTGTATTTTCGTCTAAGCCTAGGTAATTAGACTGAAAAACAAAAATAAATAATAGTGATACAACAACAATGGCCAGGGTTGAATACATTGATGCTTGCCAAAATGAGTTAGGAAGTTTCCAATGAACGCCACCTGCAATTAATATAGATAATCCAGCTAGTAAATATGGGACCAATGCTCAAACCTCTCAAAAAATATAGTTGGCTAAAAGGAAAACGAAGTGAAAACAGCCAACTGTATCTTCCGTTCGAGTTATTGTTAGGGCTTATTGCTTATGAAGAGTAAACGATGTTTTTTTTGATGTTAATCGCTTTGCTGATAATATTTTATAATAACCAAGTGATATACCTGATTTTACAAAAGCATAGCTTAACGTATTCCCTTTATATGGGAAAACGTCACTAATCTGATCTTGTTGCAACTCCATATTTATTAATTCGTCATAAGAATTAAATGAAGAAGTTAAAACGTCTAAACCATCAACTTGAATAATATCCATAAATTGTGACCTTATACCCTAACGCCCTATTAAGGGACAAATGAATGTTAGCTAAAATAAACAACGAAGGAGTATATAGCCAACTGTTATTTTTCCTGCTTGAATGGCTTATGCTATTAAAACTCGGTGAACTGAATATTATTAAAAAACGCATCACTATCGTTTTGTAATGTTGAATATCCAGTATCTACAAAGTAACGACTAGAGTACTCAATATTTACACCTACTGTGTTTTTTTTAGGATGTTGGCAATTATAGCCAATACTTTCAAATAACATTGAGGCTTTGCCTCCTTGAATTTTAGCATTAGTATCTTGAGATATTGAATGGTATTTAACACAAACTGCACCATTAAGTGATGAAAGGTTTTCGGTGTTTTCTTTGTTTTCAAATCGCCCCGTATTTGGGGCAGATGCTCTCGAACTAACAATATATTCTAGAAACTTTTTATCTGAATCTAAACTTGGCAATTGAAATATAGAAACATTTACAACTTGCGATTCATTTTTATTAACGCCTTTACTCCCAAGAGATGATTGATAGCCTGAAGCTGTAATAACCACCCAATCTCCATTTTGTGGAGGGAGTGTCGTTACACCATAAATGTTAATAGGGCTATTTGAATTTACAATGGGTGCGACAGTCGCACACGAAGCAATAAATAAACTTGATAATAATACTATAATTTTAAACACTAACTTTCCTTAGTAGCATAACGCCACGTTAAGAGGCTTTTAATTGTTGGCTAAAATATCAAACGGAGCGGAACCTAGCGACGGTAAAAAGCTCTGCTTTAATGGCTTATTATGAGGCTACATACTCGAATTAAGTACTTTTAAATCGTTTGCAGCTTGTTCTTTATTAACTTCAATTAATCCCGCAGCCCCCGAAAATGACATCACTGTCCCCATTGATGTTGCATCTTGAAATTCTATATCGAACCTTAAGTAGTATGTCTTACCTTTTTCCATATCAATATTTCCAATTACATCTCCAAAAATCCAATTATCTAGAAATGAAGTTGAACCTATTTTTATCTCATGTGCCCCCGGCTCTAGGTGAGTTAAGACATAACCAGAATTTTTTAAAGAAAACTTTTCTTTACCATCGATAAAAATGGTTGGCCAAGTTCCCCCTTGAAAGAATTTAGATGGCCTATAAATATATAAAGAACTCTTATTTACAGCTGTATTTTCAAAACCTTTAAACCGATCTCCAGAAGCAGAACATCCACTAAAAAGTAGTGTGCATATAATCAGAAATAATACTCTCAATTTCAAAAACCTCATAACGCCTCATTAAGAGACAAATAATTGTTGGCTAAAATAGCGACGCAGGAGCAAAAGCCAACTGAGATTTGTCCTGCTTGAATGGCTTTTATGTAGTTACGAACCGAAGTCTCAATTAATTCTTGTATAAGAAAACTTTTCTTCAGTTGTACTTCCATTGTCTTCAATAGCAACATATATATTAATTTCGTTGTCGTTAACCTTCTCAATAGTCATGCCGTTGAAGTAAACTTTATTTTCCATAACTTTGACCAATACAAAATCAATAGTTTTATCTTTCTTCTCCCATCCTTTTAAGTCTCTATGAAAATGCTTTAATCTAAAGATAAGTGTTCCATTTTCTTCGGATATTGTCTCAATTTCATAGAATTGTACTTCATTTTCAACAACAAGCTTAAATGCTCCCATCATGCTCCCGCCAACAGCAGGCGACCATACTTCTTCAATGAGGCCACCAAATGCTTCCCCTCTCCAATGACCTGAAAGCCATTTCACTACACTTAAATCAGCAGCAGGTGACTGCTGCTTACCTTCTAAGAATAATATGTTAGGGAATTTATCATTTGCTAAAATATCAAAACAAAATAGCATAAGGAAACAAAGTGCACTTTTTTTAATCATTTTATTGCTCCATGACAAGTTGGAATAATCTGACCACATAACGCCCATTAAGAAGCTTTTAATTGTTAGCTAAAATAAACAACGAAGGAGTATTTTATAGCTAACTGTTACTTTTTCTGCTTGAATGACTTTTTATAAATCGTTAATCACTACACTCGACTTTGGCATAATCACCGCCACCAACTGTACTATCAGGTATAGTAAACCCTATATTTTCAGCAGTTTGCGAATGGTTTTCGTGAATAGTAAACACATGTAACTTTCCTGTTCCCCCTCCACAGACTGAGGGGTAATCAACCAGTATTAAATTACCACAACTTTCAGCTTTAACTTCAATACCGGCTTCTTGCAGATAACTCTTAGTTAATGATATTGATAAACCATTATCCTGACACTGTAACTCCCCTGTACTTATATATACTTCAATATTATTGTCAGAGTCCGATTGGTTGCAACCGGAAAGAGATACCAGCATTGGTAGCATTAGATAAATAAATTTCATAGCGTACTCCGTTACTTTATTTAGATTTTTAGCACCCCATTAAGAGGCTTTTTATAGTTGGCTAACATGTGAGGCGAAGCGGACTTAGCCAACAATTTTTAGCGTAGGTTTGAATAACTTGCTATTTTTACTATGATACAGAAGCATTTACAACTTCCAACGTTCCATTGCGCTGTATTATGTGAACGAAAGCTAAGAACTCATCATCTGATTTTGAATACCCTTGTTTCCAGAAAACCCTTACGTCACTTTTTTTTCTAATAACACCAACCAACTCTCGTTTTGTAAAAAAACCAAGAGTTTCTTGATATGCTTTGCACTGTTTTTCAAGTTCATCTTTAGTGACGATACTTTTCATATTGTCACTAAAGTCTCGCACATGCTTTTCATGGTCAATTTCAGTGGAAGCATCCATAAGGTTATCCATTATAGGATTAACTATTTCCAATATTTCGTCATTTGAAAGCTTCAACCAATTCATGAATACTCCTAGATAGCTAGATAAAATTAGTTACAAAGGAGTAAAAAATCAAATTTTTTATTCCTTTTGAAAGACTTATAGTTTTATTTGCCAAACTAGTGTCGTACCATCTTTACCTTTATTTATATAACCTACGCTCTCTAAATAGTACAACGAAAAGGTTACTAAATTTGTACTTGTTAAAAGAATATGAGCGAGACCTCTTGAAGTGAAAGCCTCATTAGGGTGCTCTTTAAGGTAATTGAGTACCTGTTCATTTAGGCTTACCTCCATTTCTTCTATCGTTGATTCTGCAACCTTTTTAGGATCAATTTTTTTGCCGCTTGCAGTTGCATCTGAAATAGCTTTTTGAGTTGCGTTAGTAACTGCCTTTTTAATGTTATTTATTTGAAGAAAATCAGTTTGATCATCAAAGTCACTGGGGGCATATAAGACATGGTGTTTAAAAATAAGCACACCAAAAAAAATTAAGACGATAAGTAATGGGAATAACATTACAAAGTACACAAATATAGATTGAACTTCGGGAGGTAATGCAATTAAAGCCCCTGTTGCAAAAGCCTCTGCTGTACCCGCAAAAATAGCAATAATTGTTAGAGGGTTACTTACTTTCATTTACTTTACACCTGACTTTGAAAAAAAATAACGCCTAGTTAGGCGCAAAAATATAGTTGGCTAAAATGTTGAACGGAGTGAATACAGCCAACTTTATATTTTCCCTTTGAAGTTCCTGTTATGCATTTTTTAGCATAGTGCTAATTTTATTAATAGTATTTAGATTTCTACCTGTCGCACTTTGACCTAAACAAGACTCTACATTTGCTACTAGTTTTGAACGACCTATGCCTTCAGGTGCATATAAATAAAGGACATTACCTTTAACTGTATACTCTTCAGAACTTGATATATATTTATTTAACTTATCTTGAACTAGGTTGATATTATTTTTACAAAAGTAAAAGTGTACAAATTTACCTTCAAATTCTTTGTATGGATTATTTAAAGCTGATGTTGAGAACACTGATTCTTCTAAAGAAAAAACCGCAGGAGCAAAGCCAAAGTTCTTGGATATAATACTTTGCACTTGCTCTGTTGGATTTTTAGGGCTTTTTAAAACGATATTGCCACTTTGGATATATGATGAAACACTTTCATAGCCACTTTGTTCCAAAAGCGGGACAAGCTCTTTCATCGGTAATATATTATTGCCCCCAACATTGATCCCTCTGAATAATACGATGAATTTTTGCACCAAATTCCCTTAAATGTCTAACGCCTAACTAGCGGCGCGAAATTGTTGGCTAAAATAGCGAACGGAATGAAACCAGCCAACTGTCTTTTATCCGTTTGAATGCTTTGTTAGTATCAACACATTCAAAATAAGCCATTTTAACTAAATGATAATTAAGTAGAACTTAACACCATTCAATAATTTTTTATCGTGTCAATACATGCCAAATCACATATGCCCAAGACAAGAAACCGTGCAGAATTGCCCATAAGATTGACTTATTTACGCTCCATGAAATAGCAATTGAAAGAGCTGTTCCAAATGTAATTCCATACTTTACTATTTCTTTCCCTGAATTATCCATTAATGACATTCCTAGTTTGGTTATTTTTATTAAGTATTATCAATTATAAGCATAATACTATGATGCATTGATATATCAGGGAGCTGGTACTCCCCGATAAGCGGTTTAGTTCAACAGCTTATATGGAGACTACTCACTAATGTACATCCATAAATTAAATTTATTACTCATTAATATCACATATTTTTAACAATTTAGGAACAGTGAACTTTTAAATTTCATCACTATTTGGATATTACTGAGACTTATCACTAGTAACACAAGGCTAGGTCATCAGAAAATATATTATAAATATTTTAAGTTCAACAATACACGCGAAGTAATCACTACTTCTTATATTATTGAGATAGTGATCTTCTTACCGCCACCTAAAATCAATGAATGATTTTGTCGTCATTTACAGTGGTGCATCAGGATGTAATTCGCTTACTAAGCAAACGCGATTATGAAGGGTTATTCTGCTAAGTTTTCAAACGACAGAAAGCAAAAAAGCCGACTCTTTCGGATCGGGTTTCTGTAAATAGAGGCTTAGCAATGTCCTATTCTCACATGGGCATGTCGGACATAAGTCACACTACTGTTGGCGCTACTACTATATTAGTTACAAATCTTGTGTTTTCAAACGCCAGAAAGCAAAAAACCCGACTCTTTCGAATCGGGTTTCTCTTAATTAGAAGCCTAGCAATGTCCTACTCTCACATGGGAACTCCCACACTACCATCGGCGCTACTGCGTTTCACTTCTGAGTTCGGAATGGGATCAGGTGGTGCCACAGTGCTAT
>NZ_JACGVN010000047.1:0-1645 GCF_014077245.1 Colwellia sp. BRX8-9 | reverse complement strand
TAAGCATCACAAACGATTTTTTAATTGAAGAGTTTGATCATGGCTCAGATTGAACGCTGGCGGCAGGCTTAACACATGCAAGTCGAGCGGTAACAGAGAGTAGCTTGCTACTTTGCTGACGAGCGGCGGACGGGTGAGTAATGCTTGGGAATATGCCATATGGTGGGGGACAACAGTTGGAAACGACTGCTAATACCGCATAACGTCTACGGACCAAAGAGGGGGATTCTTCGGAACCTCTTGCCATTTGATTAGCCCAAGTGAGATTAGCTAGTTGGTGAGGTAATGGCTCACCAAGGCGACGATCTCTAGCTGGTTTGAGAGGATGATCAGCCACACTGGGACTGAGACACGGCCCAGACTCCTACGGGAGGCAGCAGTGGGGAATATTGCACAATGGGCGAAAGCCTGATGCAGCCATGCCGCGTGTGTGAAGAAGGCCTTCGGGTTGTAAAGCACTTTCAGTTGTGAGGAAAGGTGGGTAGTTAATAGCTGCTCGCTGTGACGTTAGCAACAGAAGAAGCACCGGCTAACTCCGTGCCAGCAGCCGCGGTAATACGGAGGGTGCGAGCGTTAATCGGAATTACTGGGCGTAAAGCGTGCGTAGGCGGTTTGTTAAGCAAGATGTGAAAGCCCAGGGCTCAACCTTGGAACTGCATTTTGAACTGGCAAACTAGAGTACTGTAGAGGGTGGTGGAATTTCCAGTGTAGCGGTGAAATGCGTAGAGATTGGAAGGAACATCAGTGGCGAAGGCGGCCACCTGGACAGATACTGACGCTGAGGCACGAAAGCGTGGGGAGCAAACAGGATTAGATACCCTGGTAGTCCACGCCGTAAACGATGTCAACTAGCTGTCTGTGGACTTGATCCGTGGGTAGCGGAGCTAACGCATTAAGTTGACCGCCTGGGGAGTACGGCCGCAAGGTTAAAACTCAAATGAATTGACGGGGGCCCGCACAAGCGGTGGAGCATGTGGTTTAATTCGATGCAACGCGAAGAACCTTACCATCCCTTGACATCCACAGAAGAGACTAGAGATAGACTTGTGCCTTCGGGAACTGTGAGACAGGTGCTGCATGGCTGTCGTCAGCTCGTGTTGTGAAATGTTGGGTTAAGTCCCGCAACGAGCGCAACCCCTATCCTTATTTGCCAGCGCGTTATGGCGGGAACTCTAAGGAGACTGCCGGTGATAAACCGGAGGAAGGTGGGGACGACGTCAAGTCATCATGGCCCTTACGGGATGGGCTACACACGTGCTACAATGGCAAGTACAGAGGGCAGCAATACCGCGAGGTGGAGCGAATCCCACAAAGCTTGTCGTAGTCCGGATTGGAGTCTGCAACTCGACTCCATGAAGTCGGAATCGCTAGTAATCGTAGATCAGAATGCTACGGTGAATACGTTCCCGGGCCTTGTACACACCGCCCGTCACACCATGGGAGTGGGATGCAAAAGAAGTGGCTAGTTTAACCTTCGGGAGGACGGTCACCACTTTGTGTTTCATGACTGGGGTGAAGTCGTAACAAGGTAACCCTAGGGGAACCTGGGGTTGGATCACCTCCTTATCTTGAAGTAAAAACAGTTTAATGGAAGCTTCGGTTTCACGAGTGTCTACACAAATTACATGATAACAAATTAGAAGAA
>NZ_JACGVN010000037.1:0-30117 GCF_014077245.1 Colwellia sp. BRX8-9 | reverse complement strand
ATCTGATACGCCGTATTATCATATTTGCAGTCAAACCGTTCGCAAAGCCTTTTTATGTGGTGTTGATAAAGAAACCGGTGTCAGTTATGAGCACAGGCGTCATTGGATTGAACAGCGCATTTTTACATTATCTCAGGTGTTTGCTATTGATATTTGTGCTCACGCTGTCATGAATAATCACTTACATTTAGTCCTTCATGTTGATAGTGAACAAGCTAACAACTGGACGACGCTAGAGGTACTGTCCTGTTGGCATAAGTTGTTTAAAGGCACCCTGTTGACCCGTCAATATCAACAGGAGCAATCATTAGCTACATTAACTCCATTCGAAATGGAAATGGTTGAAGAAACAGCACAGGTCTATAAACAGCGTTTAATCGATATCAGTTGGTTTATGCGGGCATTAAACGAGCCTATTGCTCGACAAGCCAATAAAGAAGATAAATGCACAGGGCACTTTTGGGAAGGACGCTTTAAATCACAAGCCCTGCTCGATGAAGGGGCATTACTCGCTTGTATGGCTTATGTAGATTTAAATCCAGTACGTGCGGGCATTGCTCAAACACCTGAGCAATCGAGTTTTACCAGTATTCAACTGCGTATCAAGGCAGCCATTATCGGGGAGCAACCGACAACGTTATTACCTTTTACGGGCCATGAACATCAAGAGAAAACCTCCGGTATCCGCTTTAGTTTGAAGGACTATTTAACCCTTGTAGATGAAACAGGTCGCGTAATAAGAGCAGACAAACGAGGCGCTATCGAGACTAAAATCGCAAATATACTGTCAAGACTTCACATCAGCGATGACAGTTGGCTCAAACTCACCACAAACTTTGAAGGTATATTCACTGGCGCAGTAGGCACCGCAGAGCATTTGTGTGAATTTACTGAGCACGTGGGGTTAAAGCGCGCACACGGTAAAGCAAATGCTCAAGCTTGTTTGAATAGCGCGTAAACATAACTACATTCAAAGGCAGCACTAAGACAGCAAGAAAAATACGGCTACCTTGGGGGAGAAGTAAAGCTTGCCTGAAATTCACTCATTTAATCAACATCTATAAAAATCGATATACAAAGGCTTACAAAATGAAGTACATGCATTGTTGTTGGCCAATGGATAGCAGTGTTTCAGAGCATTATTACTGTGTAGCATTATTATGGGTGGCATAGTAATTTTTTGCATCGCTATTTTGTCGTACTTCACAGTTGATATTATGTGTCACACATTTACTCAATAGCCTTTGACATAAACATACTATATGGATCTTCTTGATAGTTACCAAAAGGGGCACATGGTTGAAAACCAAATTGTTGATAAAGTTTTTGTGCTGGAATAAACGCATCCATAGTACCCGTTTCCAAACTTAATCTTTTATACGAACGAAGAGTCGCTTGTTCAACGATATGCTCTAATATCTTACGAGCAATACCTTTACGTAAAAACTTGGTCGATGTGCGCATAGACTTTATCTCGCAATGATCTTTATCAAGTTCTGTTATAGCGCCAATACCAGCTAAATCTTGATTAACCCATAAACTCCAGAACGTTACATCGGGGTGTTCAAGTGCACGCAAATCTAGCGCGTGAACACTTTCTGGAGGTGAGTGAGCTAGCATATCTTCATGATGTTCTTGTAACAAAGAAATTACAGCTTCATGTCTTAATTCGCCAAGCTTAATATCCATATTGCACCTTTGTTTACCTGTATACCTAACGCCCATTCAGAAGCTAAAATAAGCGAGGCACGAGCAATGGCCAGCTTTTTTAGTCCTTTGGAATACCTTGTTATTTGCTAATTACGAAGAAAATGAACACTATATCTGTAGTAACTTGGGATATGACTATGTTCAATATCAACAACTTTATAGCTATTATATTCTGGATTTTCTGCAATAAACGCCATAGCTTTTTCATATAAAGCAGAATCAGTTCCTTCTTGAAAGTTTACATCTGTAGCCCATTGGGGAGGTGGGCCTCCGTAGTAAATTTTTAAAGTATAAATATCGTTAGTCTTAGCTATAGCCTCGAAGGTTGCTCCATAGGTTGATGTTGTAACGCAAGATGTTGTATTTAGTAAAAGGATTAAAACAACACAAAACTTGTTCAATAATTTCATTAACACTCCTATGCTCTAAGGCAAATAACGCCCAATTTACAGGCAAAACTAGTCGGCTAAAATAAATGAACGAAGTGGACAAAAAGCCAACTGTTTTTTGTCCTTGTTTAATTTCTTATTATGTTTCTAATTTAAACGAAGAGTAAGTTTTGCAACCCTACGACCTAAGTGCTTTGCCGTTGCAAGATCAACTTCATGTGCGACACTATTAGTCGTTTGGGAAACGACTCCTAATTGGCAACCTAATCGATTTAAAGTGGAACGATCTGTTCCATATGAAGCATCAATATTCACCCACAACATACCATGCTGACTTGCTAAAGTGGCCATGTATTGCAAAGTACTTGATTGGTCACCATTTAGGCCTGTTCCAGAGGTGAATCCAGCAGAGACTTTATCAGCCCACTCTTGGCTCTGCCAATGTTCACTTGAAGCATCCGCAAAAGCCTTGAATTGAGCTGATACACTTCCCATATATGTTGGGCTTCCAAAGATAATCGCATCGCATAATTTTAGTGCTTTGAATAACTCTTCGTTTTCAAATCTTCCTTCAAGGATTTCGCGCCCTTCAATTTTATGTTCAAGCACAGTTATTCCATGTTCTTGTTTAGCACCTAAAGCTATTGCTCTAGCAAGTTGTCCTGTGACATCACTCTTAGAAAAATAGACTATCGCTATGCGGGACATCGATTTTAAACTCCTTTATTCGATTATGCATAATCAAAACTAACACCTTGTTAAGAGGCAAAACACCGTTGGTTAAAATAAGCGACGATGGAGCAAATAGCCAACTGTTATTTGTCCTGTTTTAATGGCTTGCTAGAGGTAAACGTCCCCGGAAAAAAAGCATTAGCGACTGATTTAAATAACATTACCCACAACGCCAACAAGCCAAACCAATATAATTTTACCCCCTCTGTTTTTAACTCTCGTACTTTGGGTTCCATATATACATATGGAAGTAGAATGTTATTTTTTGATTTTATTTGATGGATTAATCCATCTTCATGCCAAATAGAAACATTAGATCCAACCTTTAAACTTCGTGCTAAGTTTTTACACTTACCCTCACCTATACCAACTGCTGAAAAAGTATCTTGGTATGAGCCAATATTAAGATCGAAGTATGAATATACTTTATCCGTTTCATCATCTATCACTTCTTCTTTATGACATTCAACAAAGTCAATTTTTGTTGAATATTCATGTATGTTCGTTAAATCAGTAACTATATATTTAGGTAATACAAAGGCGAGTACAGCTAAATTGATTAAGATAAAACCCAAAATAAACAGCTTACGTTTTTTTCCATTTCCCTCAGCAGAGAATTCAATGATAAATTCATTTTCATCATCGTCATCGTCTTCCTGATCTTCAATTTCTTGGGCTTTTTTTTCAAACTCTCCATTTTCTTTTCTTCGTTGAATTTCTTCAGATAACTGCTTATATCGCTCAGGAAATTTATCCTTATCGATATTTTGGTTAACATCAAATAATTCATCCAATGTGTAATTTGAATAGTTGATTGACAAGATATTTCCTTTTACCTCTAACGCCCCATTAAGAGACAAATAATGCTTGGCTAAAATAAGCGACGATGGAGCAAATAGCTAGCTGTTATTTGCCCTGTTTGAATGACTTATATGCCTTTTGTCTATTTAGCGATCAGAACTAGAGCTACTTCCCTTGTTCTGTTGATTTAAAATCTGGGATGTTTTTTCTTTTTCCCATTCTTCACCAAAGGGTTGAAATACCTGGAAAGCGAGGCCAGCAATAAGCGCACCAAAAGATAAGAATACAACAATCAATGGACCTAAATTTTCTCCGTCATTGTAGTTAGGCAACATAAAGAGGAGAAAGATTGCAATTAAAAGTGCCGAGAATGTATAAAAATATTTTATAGATTTAACCTTCTCTTTTGCTTTGTTGTGCTGAGAATGATCTTTAATCATATTCTCATCCCCTTCTGTTTGGAGATTTTTTTCATTATTTATAGCACATATAAGCTCATCAGTTGAGATTTCAAAAACCGCAGCCAAAGACTTCAAGGTTTCAGTTCCAATGCTTTCTCCTTTTTCTACTCTTTGAATGGTGCGAACATTTAAATCGCTTAGTTGCGCCAATTGTTCTTGAGACCAGCGTTTTTCGAGTCTTAATGATTTCATAGGTAACTCCATTTATTGTTGAATGCGGATGCACTATACACCAAGGGCATACTGTCGGTAATGACAAACAGACGACAAATAGCCGACAGACATAAATTTACGCTTACCAACGCCGCATTAAGCCAAAAATTATAGTTGGCTAAAATGTGTGAAGCACAAACAACAGCCAGCTGTTATTTGTCTTGCTTGAGTGGCTTGATATATTCGGTTTTGTCGTTAATCATAATAAGTTTGCTTAAACTGCTAATACTAGAGTCCTTTAGAACAGTTACAAGATAGAATGATGTCTTTAATTTTTTTTCAAAATCAAGCCACTCAAATTCCAAATAAAACCTACCATCTTCACTCTCCTTGACAATTAGCGGATTATCTGGATAAATTGAATCAATAAAATCAGAGTTATCATGAATAAAATAAAAGCCTACATCGGTAATTTTATAAAAGCTATTCTTTGGTAGTGTCACTTCAATTTTTAACTTTCCATGATTACAAGGAAATTGCCCTCTTTCTATATTTATGCTTTTTATCTCAGGGGGAAATAAATCACTACTCCACTCTATATCAGCATCTAAATCTATATAAAAATGAGATATCGTACCAGGTGAACAAGCAAAAGCACTAGATGTACAAAAGATTATAAATAGAATAGGAAATAACAGGTATTTCATCAAGTCTCCCGAATACAAAGCCCCATTAAGAGGCTTTAATTGTTGGTTATATTGTGAAGTAAACCCAAGCGGAACCTAACCAACTGTTAAAAGACCTGCTTGAATGGCTTGCTAAATGGATTTGTTATCCACCACCATCTCCGCCACCACAACCAACAACATCACCACTTCCATAATCGGCCCCATTTGAGTTTGTATGATAGTCGGAGTGTGTTTCAGTAAGTGAATCGAAAAACTCATTTATTCTTTTTGCTTTAACGTTTGGATCTGTACTTCTGAATTTGTCCCACGCCATAACTTTTTCCTCAAGAAGAGTACTTATCTTTTTGAACCTTTCAGGGAATGCTTCCCTATCAATATTTTCATATACTTCAGTAAGGTCATCGTATGAAAATTTATCGTAATCTGGCTCAGGTAGCATAATTTAAATTCCATTTAACGCCGCATTAAGCCGAAAATTATAGTTGGCTAAAATGTGTGAAGCACGAACAACAGCCAGCTGTTATTTATCTGTTTGAACGCATTGTTATGTGAAATATATCTCGGTGCTATTCCTCTAAAATAACTTCGAAACCACCGTAGATTAAACGTTTACCATCAAAGGGCATTGGATTTTGATCTGGGTGCATTCTAGGATCTGCCATAATAGCGTCCCAACCAGCATCACGAATTTCCTTTGTCGGCCATACAACAGATGAAAAAACTACAGTTTCATCTTTGCCACATTTTACAGCCATAGGGAAGGATGTAATATCACCATCAGGAACGTTATCTCCCCAACTTTCAGTAATTTTAAGTGCTCTGTGATCTTTGAATACGACCGCAGACAATTTCGCATGTTCAATGTACTTTTCTTTATTTACTGTTGGTACTGCGGCAACAAAACCATCGACATAAGACATATATTATTCCTTTTATACTCTACAGGTTGAAGTTCACATAACGCCCTATTAAGGGGGAGATTGTAGTTGGCTAAAGTATAAAGCGAAGCGAAACTAGCCAACTGTTTATTCTCAATTAAAATTTATATTGTACAATTGCCATATATTGCTTTTGCCTATGTTCCGCTGCTCGACTTTCCCATAAAGTTCTATTTTCATTGTTCGAAGTTGAGTTGATAAATTCAGCGCCTACATTCCAATTTATATCCAGTTGATATCGCCATGCCAACGTAAGGCTATCACCATCGCTGTCATTAGGGTCTTGTCTGTTCTGATCAGTTTCTTTTACTTTGAATTGGTCATGGCGTAGTGAAAATCTATGTGATCCTAATTTATAATTAAACATCACATACCATGAATAAATATCAGTAAACACTCCTGTTTCTTGACTGCCCATACCGGTATCACCAGATAAATACTGAGCTAACAGCCTAAAGTTACTTGTAAATTTATGTTGCATGGCAACGGAATAATATTGGGTTTTCCAAGCATATTGACGATTTTTTTCAATGGCATTTGGATCACCTCTATTATCGTAGTAATAAACTCTCACGTCAGTTTGTTTTAGATAACGCCAATGCCCTCCAACGTAATATCCCCATTTACTATCTGTTTCAATAAAAGGCTCAACAAAATTAGGCGTATTAATAGGGATGTCTTGCTGTGAAAAGTAATCAGAAAAGACAACGGCTTCATTATAAAAAGTTTGCCTATTATGCTGTGCCCAACCACGCCAAACAAGCAAGCTGCCTAAGCCATCATTCGCTTTAAATATAGAGGCTAATGCGGTAAAACTATGAGGGCTATTATGCTTTCTTCCACTTCGAGTGATTGACCACTGAGCACCTAAGGTTCTTTGCTCTTCTGCAATCCAAGAATTAATCGCTGAAAAACTATATGTATAAGGACTTGTCCATCCGGTTGATGTATTTTCGAGTGACATTTGAGGATAAAACATGCCGAATTTAATTTGATGTTTTAAGCCTTTATTTAATGGCGAATAAGTAAAGTAAGCTTCTGTTAAACCGATGCTTTTTTCACCATCCGGATTGTAATTGGCGACAAGATCAAAATTAACATTAGAAATTAAGTCGCCACTTATTTCTATCGCCGCTTGTGTTAGCATCAGTTTATCGTCGTCGTTATACCGTAATATACCCACGCCTTCTTCCTGCCAGCTATTTAACCAAGGCTGATGATAATCGGCTTTAATATATCCTGCTTCAATCACCCCTTTAACCGTTATTTGTGCAGCATTAACTGCAGAACTCAATAGAATAAAGGTGGCTAATAGTGTTTTATTTGTTGTACTAAGCATTATTTTCCTCATAATTGAGTAACTAAGGTAAAACTCACCGCCATGAATCGCCTTACTAATAAAGTAACCTTGTGCTGTTTCAACACCAATTTTATTCAACATCTTAAGACTTTATTTATTTTCAATGCCTTCAGCTACAACACTTAATCCTAAGTTGTGCGCTAAATCAGTGATCGATTTAATAATAATACTATCTTCATTACTTGTAATAAGTTCAAGCACCATAATTTATAGATATTGTACTTATCTTTACAAACGTAAAAAGCGATATCAGAAAATTGCATTAGGCCATCAGCTTTAATAGAGTCTTCTGGATATACTGCTATTGCCATACTGGCCGAGACATCTAATTGTATATTATTTATATCAAAAAACGGCTCGAAAATCTTGACTACTAGTGCGACTAAATCATCAATAAAAATATAAATCGTACTAAAATACGATTTTGTAATGATTTCAAATTAATAGTCATCTAATTCATCATCATCTTCATAGGCTGCATATCTAGGCTTCATCGTCTCTTTTACATTAATGGTGATATTCGTATGACTAGAAACCGTTATTTTTTGAGTAAAAGATTGATCAGCCTCTTGGAGTAATGGATGCCATATTTTCAGTGTGTATTTTCCATCTGGGAGTGCTAAATTAATATTACCCTCACCATCAGTTTTGCCAAACCAAGGGGTATCAACAACATAAACATAACCAACCATCCAGTCATGTATGTTGCAGCCTAGGATCACTTCTCCAACTTTATCAAACAAACGAGGGTCTAATTTTTTCTCACGGTATAGTTGTATTTCAAAAGTTTTCGCTGGTGAAAAGGAATAAACATGATGTTTTATTCTGTCTGAATTGGGAAAATCAATGTTAGTATTTTTATTAACGACTAGGATGTGGGGGGAAAATTGTCGATTAACTTGATCCATAATAGCAGTATAAGGAACCGACAAAGTACTCTCTGCCACGGTAGGTTTTATTTCTGGCTCAGCGAAAACGACTATATTAGACAATGGTTTGTTATCGACATCAATCACTAGAAAGTTTGTATTGCTTGCTTTACAGGCAAAGGAACTAAGAATCATTAAAACAGAAATTATTTTGTAATTAAAAACTCTTACCATAATGCCACTTTCCACGCTTATTATTAAATATCTCTATGTTACAAAATTAACACATTTCACTTATTTATTACTATATTTTACCAAAACAATTGGCCATTCAGACCAAAAAATCAAGAATTTTAGACGGAATACTAAAGAATATTATTCTAATTTAAAAATGTTATTCACTTAACAATACTTGAAGAGAAAATAATTGCGCTCAAGCCATTAGTCATTTTTTCCTTTTAGATCTTTAAAAAGGCGCTAACCACTATTTTTATTCGTAGTAGCAAATCATTTCTTTTCTCCACATAGCTTTTAACAGAAAGCTTCGCCTTTAGAGTCTCAACCAAAAGACAAAATCCAATTATCTTTAATAACTTAACAAAATAAAAAAATCATAATGTAATAAAAAAATTAATAGCTACACTTAGATAAACTGATGAAATTAATAAGTGACGCTTTGAGGAATAAATTAATGATGAGATATAAAGCAGCGGGCATCGCCTCAATAATATTACTATTAATAACACAATCGTACTCACCCAAGGTCATGGCCTATAATATGGCTCAAAACATTTGTGAGTATGTCGCGGCTGACGATAAGAGGAGATTCCGCTCTTTATTAAAAGCACAACGTATAAAAATACGCTCTATTTTTGATGAAATAACCTGTAACGGTAAAAATATATTATTTTTTGCTGCAGCAAGCAACGCTAATGATGTCGGTGAAATGATTATTAAAAAATTGCCGAGAAAAGTATTAGGTGAATTAGTTGATGAATTAATAATTGCCTCGCCAACCTTAGGCACTATAGCTAAAGAAAGAGCCGGTTAAGTGATCTATCAAGTCATATCAAGACAATAATGTTTTTAATCTAGCTCAAATTTACGGGCAGTTATTATGATAAAAATAACAAGACCACTCCTTTAACTAATAATAATTTGGGGTGGTCTCAATTCATCTATTTGCAGGGTTGTAAAACGCCAGCAATAATTTAACTAACTAATCAAAATCCCATTTAAAGGAAACATCAAAAGCAATGCCTTTCGTTTCACTACGAAATAAAGTATCAGAAAACTCTATTTCTTTACTTTCATCAAGTAGGTTTTGTACTTTGAATTTTAACGTTGTTGAATAGGTAGGATAGTAGGTATATACCATATCAAGTGAATGAAAAGGTTGCTCATACTTATCATCTTGCTCTTCAATACCTGGGATAATAATACGTTCACCAAAGACATTATAAGCCATTGTCACCGAGTGATTACCATTTGGCGCATCATAACCTAAATTGAGATTAACCACATATTGCGAGTGGCCAGTCATTCGACGCGTCGGATTAGTAATCGCGGCAGAAACCCCAGTTTGCTCAACAACGCGTTGCGTGTTGATGTTTATTTCAGAGTCACTTAAGGTTACGTTACCTGATAAGAAAAAGTCGTTACCATTCATACCAGCAAAATCACCCAAAAAGGCAAAATCTTTCATAAACTCTAGCTCAATACCATAAACTTCGCCGTCGTCTGCATTAGCAATAACGATAAGCGGAGGGCCATCTTGGCCTGGTGATTGTACTGATTCAATCGGATTTATCATATCTTTGTAGAATAACCCTACTGACAAGTTTTCTCCCGTATCTAAGTACCATTCCCAACGTAGATCGTAGTTTTTAATATCCGTGGTTTCTATACCAGCAGTGCCTCGAATAGGGTATCCAGTTAGCGGGTCAAGGTAAGTTGATGGCGCAACCTCGCGAATATCTGGGCGTATTGTGGTTTCACCATAAGATAAACGAAACTGAACAGCTTCACTCATCATGTAAGTAAGCGCTAACGCCGAGTATATATCATCTTCTTGAAAGGCTAATTTCGATAAATCTTCTTCTGTTGGTTGTGGTGGTAAATCAAAACGACCGGTTGCGGGATCTAAAGGTGCGACGACTTGACGGTAATCTTCCCAGCGAAAGCCGCCACTGATACGCCAAGTATTGTCAATAAACCAATCTGCCTCAAAGTAGTAAGCATCGGTCATTTGTGCTGAATAATAGTCATCGCCCATTACAGAGGTGTCACGTATAACCGTTTCACTGCCTTGTAATGGCTGATTAAGAATAATATCGTCTGTTAAAATATCATTCATTTTATTACCACTAAGACTCAGTTCTTCAAAGGCTAAGGTATTAACATCGATACGTCTGGAAAAAGCGTCACGGGTTTTTTCAATAAAATCACCACCGAACTTAAGCTCTAGTTCTGATTGCGAAAAAGTTATGGGTAAAGATAGGTTAAAACCGCTGTTTTCTACTTTATCTTCCAAGTCCTGAAAAGAATAACGGGTAGCGGTTGAAGCCTTACGTAAACTACTTTCGTTAGTAAGATCAAAAGTACCATCTTCGTTTTCATCACTGAGTATGTAGCGCGTAGAAACATTACCCGGTGCGTAACGACTTGAACGAGCGTCTGAATATTTCCAATCAAAACCTATGTTCCACAACCATGGCAGATTGTGAGTACCACGAACCTGATTAGCGATCATTTCGCGCTCTTCGTAGCTAACGTCACTGTCTCGAATGCGCAAACCATCACTGAGTAATACATTGTTAGTATTACCCAGTTTGTCTTTTATTTCGTCGGCGGTATCACGTAGCACAATGAAACTGTAATCAAGGCGATGATCTCGGTCATACTCTACACCTAAGTTCAGCAGTCCAGACCATTTTACTGAATGTTCCGTTGAGGTAACTTGGTCAAAACCTCGTACTAAACTCCATGAATCATCGGTGTTATTACGAAAATCTTGACCTTCGTATAATTCACTTACTTGCCATTCGTTGTCATAAGATAAAGAGGTTAAATAACCCCAGCGATATTTACCCTGTTCAAATTTATCACCGAGCGCAATATCAAGACCAAAATCTGGGGCGATATTTTCTTTAACTGGATCGTAATCACGATTAAGCTGCGCGGCTATTGCACGGTTTTCATCTTGACTAATATTTTTTAATGGACTGTAATTTTTCCATAATTTTTGTAATGTTTTGGGTGCGGTGCGAGTGCCATCATCTTGGCCACGCCAATCATCACTGCCACCCTTGTAGCTGTAACCATCGTCAAAATTTTCGCTATTGCCACCTAAATTACCAGAGATATTAAAAAGGAAATCTGTTGGAATACTTTTTAAACGGATATCAACATTACCGCCACCAAAATGCGCAGGCATTGAAGGTGAGTAGGATTTTTGTACCGATAAAGACTCGATAATTGACGCTGGAAATAAATCCAGAGGTATAACACTACGTGTTGGATCTGGGCTGGGTACGGCGGCACCGTTCAACTGTGTACTAGAGTAACGTTCACCTAAACCACGTACATAAATAAATTTACCATCAACTAATGTCACACCGGTAACACGTCGTAATGCGGCAGCGGCATCGCTGTCACCGGTGCGTGAAATTTGCTCTGCACCTAAAATGTCGGCGATAAAGGCTTGGTTGCGACGCTCTTCAATAATAGCGCTCGCCGTACCTTTTAATCGACTTACCTTAACAACAACTTCTTCAATAGCTTCATCTTCTGCTGATGTTTGCTCCGCTACTGCTGATGTCGCTGCTAGGCTTGTTATTATCGCCAGTGCTAAGCCACTTAATCGTAAACAATTATTTGGTTTGTTTACCTTGATTTGCTTGGCACTATGCATTAATTTTTTGTTCATCGTTAACCTCGATAGAGTCTCTGTGCTTGCTTTAGATACGCTTTTACTGCTTTGCTAATCGCTTGCATCAGTTAGGTTGATTGAGTATTTATTAGTTATGCTGAAATAAAAAAGCGAACACTGATTATTGGAAAAAACAGTGTTCACCTTCAACGTCTAATTATTCTTCAAGACCTACTGTCCATCCTGCTGTCCAGTTTTTCGCTTTCGTTACTGCACCGACATGGTCAGCATTTTCAAAAAAGCTGTTACCGGTGAAGTCTTTAGGTGTTGTGGTATCGATGGTGAAAATGCCTTCTAATACCGCACTTGTATTTGCAGCCGTACTGTTTTCGGTATTATCGTTAATAAACCAGCTCATTAAATCAAAGGTTGCATCACTAGAGTCTTTAGAATCTTTAAACGCTTCATCACAAGCCACAACTGAGTTGCTCATTAGCGTATCACCAGATTTTGCTTGATCTACCGTTAAGCCAGCTTCCAACTCAACACATTCGCCCATGCCTGCAGGACCAGTAACAACAAAGTTATGAAGTTGTGCTTTCGAGCCTTCTCGGAGATAAACACCTTCAGAGTCTTTATCTGCAGTGTCAAATGTATTACCAATAATGGTCATGTTGGCAATACTCGGGTTTGATTGTGGTAGTTTGTTTGGTGTTGAGCCGTCGTTGTCACCTTCAATACCACGGTTTGCTTCACCATTTTGTGGGTCATGCTTAACGAGTACGTATTGTAAGTTGCCACGAAAGCCATTATCCCAATCAACGCTGTCATCTTTATTAGAGGTTAAGACCACGTATTTAAGGTTAACCGTGCCACCAAAAAATTCGATACCATCATCAGCATTTTCATGTACTTGAATATATTCGACTTTGGTACCAGAGCCAACACCACCAAATGTTATCCCGTTCAGTTCGTTGTCTGGTGCTATTTCATAACCTGCATGCTTAACAACGACATAACGTAATGTACCTGAGCTGTCAGCATCGTCTGTGCCGCCAAAGACTGCGCCATCTTGAGCACCTTCAATTTGAAGTGCACAGTCACTGCCATCCGTTGGACATTTATTTGATGTCGCATTACCCAATAACACTATTCCACCCCATTGACCTGCACCTGTTTCAGCGCCAGTCAAATCTTGACTCGACGTAAAAGTGATAGGTTTTGAGGCTGTGCCATTTGCTTGAATTTCTGAATCACGACTGACCACTAGGTAATCGCTACCTGAACGACCATAGATGGTTGTACCGGCTTCAATCGTCAGTGTTGCTGAGTTAATTTTATCGCCACCAACAAAAACAGCGCCGTTTAGAGCATAAATATTATTAGCGGTTAACGTTAAGTTATTAGCAATAACACCGCTTAATTGACAAGTAATGTTTGAGCCATTGACTGAAGAAATTGCCGATGTACCTGTCGGACAACCTTGTGTTTCTGCCTGAGCGGTTACTACACCACCACCGTAACCAAAGGCCCAACCTTCACGCCAATCGTTACCCGCGTTGTCAGCACTGTCAAACGCGCCAATGTAATCAACGGAGTCAAAAAAGGCATTTTGTGTATTAGCGACATCTTGTCCGGCATTATCAGCAACGAGTGGTGAGTTAGCATCGGGAATACCGTTTTCATTAATTAAAATAGAACTACTGATACTGTTGGATGCTTCTGCACTGAACCATGCTTCGAGGTCAAGCAAGACACTACCGTCTTCCGCTTTAGCATTTTTGAAATTTTCACTATTACTACAGGCCATAACACTGTTTTGCATAACAATTTTACCACTGTTAGCATTATTAACGGTTACAGAGCTCGTTGCACCACCTTCAATTTCTAAACATTCCCCCATTTCACTGGTGCCGGTTACCACCGTATTAAATATTTTTGCTGCGGTTCCTTCGCGTAAGTAAATACCTTCTGAGTCTTTATCTGCACTGTCAAAGTTATTACCCACAATCGTCAAGTTAGCGATAATTGGCGCTGACTGTGGCTCTTTATCAGGAGTAGAACCATCGTTATCCCCTTCAATACCACGGTTTGCTTCGCCGGCATTTTTAGCATGTTCGACATAAATATGTTGCAGCATACCTTTATAACCATTGTCCCAATCGATACTGTCATCTTTATTGGCCGTTAAAACTAAATGCTTAACATTGACCGCACCGCCAAAAAATTCTACGCCGTCATCGGCATTTGAATGTACTTGAATATAATCAACCGTTGTTCCTGAGCCAACACCACCAAACGTTATACCATTAAGTTCGTTGTCAGGCGCAATTTCAAACCCTGCATATTTAACAACAAGGTATTTTAAAATACCTGAATTGTCTTCCCAGTTTGAGCCACCAAAGACTGCACCTTCTTCAGCTCCTTCAATTTGAAGGGCACATTCACTGCCATCAGTAGGACATTTATTTGAAGGAGCATTACCTAAAATAACTACGCCACCCCATTGACCAGCTGTTGTTTCTTCACCCTTAACATCTTGCAGTGAGGTTAAAATAATAGGTTTAGTTTTTATGCCTTCTGCCATTATTTTTGCGTCGCGGTGCACAACGACATAATCACCACCTGATTGTCCAAAAAGAACAACGCCGGGCTCTACGGTTAGCGTTGTTCCTGCCATCACTTCTAAAGCTCCACTAATAGCATAAAATACCGGCTTGCTATCAGCACTGGCGACTAAAGTCATATCACTAGTAATTTTTCCATCAAGCACTTGTACAGCAACATCAAAACCTAAAGCTGTTGAAACATCTTGGCCCAACACCGAACTAGACTTACCCGGTAATTCGGTCACAATTGGGTCAGTTGGAGCAGGGTTAGTGATGGTTGTATCGCCTACTGAGTTATCTACTTGAGATGAAAGTTTAATATCGCCACCACCACAACTGGCTAAAGTAATGGCACAAGCTAGCGTACTGATTTTAAAGAGTGAATTTATTTGCATGTTAGTCTGCTCCGCAGAAATTATTAGAATAAAGTTGCGGCTATGCTACTAAGGTTAAATGACAGAATTGTTGAAGTAATATGTAGTTTTTATTTAAGAAAAATTACATAAATGTTACATAATAAATTTCTATTACTGATATCGCTTAACTTACTCACTGATCTGTTAACTTTTCAAAACTAAGCTATTAAAGCTGAACAGATTGAGATACGTTGTTGAATGCGTTAACGTGAGTAAAACTCATAATTTATCAAGAATGTACTATGATGTATTTTAATAATCCTTGGTAATTCAAAGTGAGCACTTAGCATTATCATCTAGTATTTTTTCATCCTAACTTTTAACAGCTCAGCCCCAATTAATGAAAGGAAATTGCATATGAATGACAAAACAACAACGACAGCTGGCAAATGCCCAGTAATGCACGGCGGTGCAACAAAGAGCAGTATGTCCAATATGGGATGGTGGCCAAAGGCACTAAATCTTGACATTCTTCATCAGCATGACAGTAAGACTAATCCTATGGGTGCGAATTATAATTACCGTGAAACCCTGAAAGATCTTGATATGGCTGCTCTTAAAACAGATATGCATGCCCTCATGACAGATAGTCAAGACTGGTGGCCTGCTGATTGGGGCCACTATGGTGGCCTAATGATCCGTATGACTTGGCATGCTGCCGGCACCTATCGTATCGCGGATGGTCGCGGTGGTGCAGCGACTGGCAATCAGCGTTTTACGCCAATAAATTCTTGGCCAGATAACGCCAATTTAGATAAGGCCCGCCGTTTGCTGTGGCCTATCAAAAAGAAATACGGTAACAAACTTAGCTGGGCTGATTTAATTGCTTACGCTGGCACTGTTGCTTATCAATCTATGGGGTTAAAAACCTTCGGTTTCGCTTTTGGTCGTGAAGATATTTGGCAGCCAGAAATTGACACATATTGGGGCGCCGAAAAAGAATGGCTTGCACCAAGTGGTGGAGAAGGCAGCCGTTATTCTGGTGAGCGTGATTTAGAAAACCCATTAGCTGCGGTAATGATGGGGCTAATATATGTTAACCCTGAAGGTGTAGACGGCAAGCCCGATCCCCTTAAAACAGCGCATGATATTAGAGTAACGTTTGAACGTATGGCGATGAACGATGAAGAAACGGTTGCCTTAACGGCCGGTGGTCATACCGTCGGTAAATGTCACGGCAATGGTGACGCTTCGCAAATAGGACCAGAGCCAGAAGCTGGAGATATTACTGAACAAGGTTTAGGTTGGAACAATAAAACCAAACGTGGCATTGGTCGCGATACCATCACCAGTGGTATTGAAGGCGCATGGACTACACATCCTACTCAATGGGATAATGGTTATTTTTCGATGTTGCTTAACCACGAGTGGGAATTAAAGAAGAGCCCAGCGGGTGCTTGGCAGTGGCAACCAATAAATATTAAAGAAGAGCATAAGCCTGTTGATGTTGAAGATGCAACTACACGTCAAACGCCTATTATGACTGATGCCGATATGGCGATGAAAATGGATCCAGCGTACCGTGAAATTTCAGAACGTTTCTCTAAGGATCCTGAATATTTTTCTGACGTTTTTGCACGAGCATGGTTCAAACTCACTCATCGCGATATGGGGCCAAAGGCACGTTATATCGGTAAAGAAGTCCCTCAAGAAGACCTTATTTGGCAAGACCCTGTTCCCACTGGAGCCACGAGTTATGATATTGACTTACTGAAAAATAAAATAGCAGCGAGTGGTTTAAGTATCAGCGAAATGGTTGCAACCGCTTGGGATAGTGCGCGAACCTATCGTAACTCTGACAAACGCGGTGGTGCCAACGGCGCACGCATTCGCCTTGCTCCACAAAAAGATTGGCAAGGTAACGAACCAGCACGCCTTAGCAAAGTACTTTCTGTGCTAGAAAGTATTGCCACAAGTAGTGGTGCAAGTATCGCTGATGTCATTGTTTTGGCAGGTAATGTTGGTATAGAACAGTCCGCAAAAGCGGCTGGTTTTGAAGTCACTGTACCCTTTTCACCAGGGCGTGGCGACGCAACAGATGAAATGACGGATATTGACTCCTTCGAAGTGCTAGAGCCCACTCATGATGCTTATCGAAACTGGCTAAAAGCTGACTATGTTGTCAGCGCAGAAGAACTAATGCTTGACCGAAGTCAGTTAATGGGACTTACCGCGCATCAGATGACCGTGTTAATTGGTGGTATGCGTATGCTTGGCACTAACTACGATGGTACAAAACATGGTGTGTTCACCGAACGTGAAGGTGTACTTTCTAACGATTATTTTGTTAATTTAACAGACATGAATTATACGTGGGAACCTGTTAGTGATAACCTTTATGAGATGCGCGATCGTCAATCAAATGAAGTAAAATGGACAGCAACACGAGTTGACCTTATCTTTGGTTCTAACTCAATTCTTCGTTCATATGCTGAAGTTTACGCGCAGGATGATAACCAAGAGAAGTTTGTTGCTGATTTTGTTACAGCATGGGCGAGTGTGATGAACGCTGATCGATTCGATCTAGTCTGATGATTAGCTAAAATTTCACGCCGCTATTTACCGCGGCGTGAATGATAAATCTAGCCTTAATAAGTAGCGAGTTAAAAGTATTGCACCCGCAATACTTTTTTTTTAGCTATAAACTCTTTAACCTAATAGCTGGAATGACCCCATATCCTTTAAAACTATCACTTGAGCTATAAGCGATTGTATTAGCGATAATTTTTAAGTTTACCAGCGCTCTACACTCCATTGCACGGCCATAATCGCAATTAATATAGAGCCAACAGGTAGTACACCTCTTGTATAAAACGTGGTGTTACGTAATAAAATTAATATCGGCAGTAAAATAGCAAGTATCGCTAACTGACCTATTTCAACACCAAGATTAAAGGCTAGTATACTCAGTAACTGTTGATCCGCAGGTAAGCCTAATTCTCCTAAGACACCAGCAAACCCCATACCGTGCAGCAAACCAAAGGCAAAGGTTAACCAAGCTAAACGTAAAACCACTGGCCAAATATTATTGAGCGCCGCAAATAAAACCGATAAAGCAATGCCCAGCTCTACCCAACGACTGCTTGGGCTTAACCAGCCTAAGGCGGTCGCTGTTAACGTTAGCGAATGAGCCAAGGTAAATGCACTCACGATCCATACGGTGTTAGTCAAAATAGTTTTAACACTTGATATAGCTTGCCACTTTTTATCTTTACGCTGTAGCACCGCCGGCAATAACAAGGCAAACAAAAACAGGATATGGTCTATACCGATCCAAATATGTACAACACCTTGATAAACAAATTGTGTAAATGTCGTCCAGGCACTACCTTTGCTCAAATCTATGGTGATTTTTCGAGTGCTGTCATCTAACACTAAACTGTGTAAGTGGTTACCATCACCAATATTTAGAACCACCTCATGGCTACTATCTAAAGAAAATATTGCGCTGTAGGCAATTTCTAATGGGCCACTGATTGGGCACTGACCTGAGAAATCAGTAACAGCGAAAGCTTCATTGGCATGATCTTGCAAACGCTCCATAATCTCAAAACGTAAGTTACACCTTAAATTTTCACGACTCAATAATAAATGCTCAGCCAAATAGCTAGCAATCTCAGCTTGTCGACTCTTGACCTCTCCCCAGGTTAACTCACCGTTGGCATTTATATCCAAGCCAACAGCTAATTCTAAATCAGTCAAACTCAATTGCCATTCGCCACTGATACGACCGGTGTCGTCGATTTCGGCAATAATGTAACTGGTACTCAATTGATGAGCGACGACAGTATTGGCCAGTAATAACGACAGGCTTATTAGCCCTATTTTTAACCACTGCTGCATATTTTTATCTCACTACTTTTACGGTTTATTAAGGTTTATTGTGTTGAGGTGTAGCTTAAATCTGAGGCTTTTTATCAGGTGATTCTTTAAATGCTAAAGCACGTTTGAGCAAGCGTTCATCCGAGCCCAGCTTAGCTTGTTGCCAATTAATTCTCGCCCAATAAAGCGCCTTAATAGGGTTAGGAACAATATCGAGATAATATTGAGCTATATCTGCAGCATGAGCGGTATCATTTCGTTGCAAACGTATTTCGATACGTTGGGTTAGTCGCTGCTGCCATACGCCATTAGTTGCCTTAGTTATTTGTTCGGCAAGGGTCAAACGTAATAACAAAGCATCATCAAAACTATCACTTGCTTCAACGATAGGTCCTAATGTCTCTAAAACAATTTGGCCTTGTTGTTGTGCTAAATAAATATCCGCCCACAGCGCTAAATAACTAACAGGTGCCTGATTCAATGGGTAGCCTGACAAATGGTCTATGGCTTGTTGTGTTAGCTGCTGACGGTGAGCAAGATCAGCTAAAATTTGATTAAGCCATACCTGTTGGGCGATAGGTATATCACCCGCAAGCTTAACGATATTTCTTAACTGTTGGTAACTTTGAGCAACTTTGCCTTGTTCAGCACTAACCTCTAGCACGCAGGCGCTACTGACAAATAAACTGCCCTGCCCCAATACTTGTAAACAGGCACTTTTCGCAGCGTCAAGATCACCTTGTACCATGTGTATATTGGCTTTCATTAACCAAGCAGCGACGTTGTCTGGCTGATATTGAAGTATCTGAGTCAGTAATTGTTGGGCCTGATTAAATTGATGGTAATGCTGTAAGACGGTTGCTGAATAAAATTGTAGCTCTAGATCATTAGGGTTAGCGACCAACAAGGGTTTCAGTAAAGCGCCAGCACGGCCATAATAACGACTTGCTAAGCCAGGCTTACTTGCGTCATTGAGCAGTTGGGCGATAAAAATCTTTGGCTGTTGTGCAGGTTTAGGTACCGTCCAGCTAGCAACGATACTTTGATTTGATTTGGGCACATAACTTTCTGAATGCACAGGCGATGAAGTGGCAATAAAAACCAAAAATAACAAGGGGCTAATAAAACGAAGTGTTGGCATATCATTATCCATAAAAGGGCGCCTTCCTTGGCGCAGTCAAGATGGTTCTACTGTTGAATCAAGTCGTCGTATGCTGCTGGTTCCTCAACATCTTGAATAAACGCACGACCATTTACGGCCAAGGGTTTATCGCTTGGTTGCTGACTAAAAGCTGCACGACTATAACTGGCAAATGACACTTCCAGCGCTTCAATCGTAATATTGATTGTACCGCTAACAGGATAATTAATTCCATCAGAGGCAGTAAAAGTAAAGCTGTCACTTCCTGTCACTTCAGCATTAGGCTGGTAAGTGAAACTACCATTACTATCAATGGTGACCATTCCTAGCATCGGCTCTTGGTCTAAGCTAAAAGTCAACGTGTCACCATTTTCATCATTTGCGCTTAACATGTCAGTGATAGGCGTTTCTGTTTGAGTGATCAAGTCGACCGATATCGTAGTCGGTGATGCGTTTTTCGTAATAGGTAGCTCATCGACATCATTATTACAGCCTGAAACTAGCATGGCGGCCGCTAAACTTAACACGACCCCTTTAAGCTTAAAGACTTGACTAAGATGAGATGCTTTATTTTGTTTACTATATAACATAATAGTGTTCCTTATTTAGAGCCTGGTAAAGGCGTTGCTAAGTATGGAAAGCTAGTATCCATCATAGAGGCATTACTTGGCGCACCATCAGTAAAGGGTACATTACCTACACTTGCATCTTCTGGTGCACATAAGCCCAAATCTGTATCTGTGCCATTAACAGGAATTGGGTAACATAAACGACCCATAACAACACGAAGGGCAATATCTACCACATCATCTCCTGGTCGGCGACCATTTGGAAAGCCAGCTAAATCGTCACCAGCAACACCAAACGATGACTGCATATCGGCTGCCACTGCTGCAATACCAGTATTTAAGCGTAACATTTCAGCTGCGGTCACTGTTGATAACTGATTAACACCTGGGAAACCTGTTAAAAATGCGGTAACTAAATCAACCCTAGGGAAATTAGTCGGTGCCAACGTTTCGATATTTGCACCTAAAGTGGTATTAACTGCATCTTTAAACAATATATTCAGCAGTTCAGGTAGCGTTGGATGAGTCACATAATCAGCAAACTGACCATCTGCACTTGGATGAGAACTTGAGAACTTATCTTTATCGGCCAAACCAATAACCAATTCATTCACTAAAGGAGAGCCAAGACGAGAAACTTGCGTCAATGCACCACCATTTACTTCAGTGTTATCAAAGCTAGCATTAGGATTCAAAATTCTAGCCTGAGGCAAACTTGCCGTAGTCCAACTACCGATAACGCCATTACCTGTTCCTGTTAAACAAGCTGTCGGTACTTCAATAGCGATACTAGTAACATTTTTGTCAGCTAAATCATCATTACTTGCTGATTGTGTAATACCACCGGGGAAGCCATCGCCATCGCCTGCTCCAGGAGCACTGTCACCCTCAACAGGAACAAAGTTCACTAAATCAAAAACTTTACCTAAATTAACCGCAAATGCGTCTTTACGCTGACCAACAAATACTTTTGCTGGTGCATCACAGCCAGGTATAGCAGCTGAGTATATATGGCTGTTAGCATAAGCTGAATACTGCTCAGCGTTGGTAAATGTTTTGTTACCGATGTAATCGAGTGGCTTAGCAAAACTTGCTCCACCCGAAGTACTATTAGTAACAGCAGCACTGGTACCCGTTCGCATTGGACCAGAAATCATATTAACCATGTAGCTTTCAGAGAAATTAGCCGCACTTTTATCTGCCATACTGATGCCGCCAACATTTTTAAGTGGTACACCAACAGATTTCTGTTCTCCTTCAGCGCCAACCATCAAAGCAACACCTGCATTATTGTTGCCTAACATCTGGTTAAAATTAAAAGTAAAGGTTATATCTTCAACAGCATCACCATCGTTATCAATATGAATCGCATAAGTTGCAGCAGGGTCCATAGCGAAATAGTTAGGTCCACCATAAGCATCCTGTAAAGGAATGTAATTTGCGATGAGTGTGACGTAATTGCCACGGCCTTCTTCATAACTATTGAATGCATAAAAGTCTGTTGAGTCGACTGTTGGCATACGTGTGACGTTAGGCGCTTCACGATGGCTTGATGCAGATACAGCTTGAGACAAAGTTGCACTCATTATTGCCGATACAATTAGTGTTAATTTAAATTTTTTCATGACGTTTCCTTTATAATTTATAGTTCTTAATGGTTACTTTCTTGAAAGCTCATTAAGTTAAACGATCGAGATTATGAATTGGATGCAAGAAAAATAACTTATTTACAAATTAATAATTATTCAGCCGAACCATAGTTTCAAATCGTGTTATTTTTACTTTTTATATTGGATAGCGTTGTTGCACTTTTTTTAGGTCATGTCGCCTTAGTCAACTTAATCAACAACAGCTAAGGTAAGCCTAGGTCATAAAATTATAGAATGTCGAATATTTGCCATTTAATATAAACAATATATTTACAAATTATTGACTTTTGTCAGCATGAAACAACAGATAAAAAAAACGAAACTGTCGTTTCGCTTTTTAATATTCGCAGTAAAAGATAAAGAGTAACTAAAGAATAACCAGTTCTGAAGTATATAAGACAGTGGTTGGTGAACCATTTGGTGAACCACCTAATGGCTCTAAGCTAACCGCTAAAGCCGCAATCTCAATCTGATCAAATAACTGAGGTTTACTTAAAACTAACTTACCACTTTTAGGTAGCAAGCCTAAAGAAATCGGAGGCCGACCGTCTGCTGCCACTATCCATAACTGATAATCAGCATCTGACTTAGCTATTAACTTCTTGGTCGCTTGCACGCTAATAGTGTCTGCACCAATTTCTAGCGCCCATAATAAGTCGGCTTGTTCATTACTCATTAAAGCAAGTTGTTGAACCTCAGGCTGAAGTGGCGGTTGAAAGCTAAATAACAACACAGCAAGCACTATTGCAGCCGCTGAAGCTAAACCCGCAATACCTTGCCAAACTCGAGGCTTAGACTTAGTTATTGCCACAACATTACTTTTTATAGGCTCAGCTACAAATCCTAATTGATCTTCGATACGCTGCCAAACAGCTATGTCTGGGGTAACCGGTGGAATTTTTTGCCCTAAGCCGTTGAGGTGTTGCTCCCATGTTTGAGTTGCATCACTGATCAGTGGAAATTGCATCATCAATTTTTGAAAGCGCTGACGAGCAGGGCCACGTAGAGTACCCAGCACATATTCTGCTGCAAGGGCGTTTTTGAGGTTTTCAGATTGATAATTCATGGTGTTAAGCAACTCTGTAAGCTCATAAGACCACGTCTTATCCAGCTTTTAATTGTACCCAAAGGGTTATTTAGGTGTTTAACCACCTCTTGATGAGAACAGCCATTGAAGTAGGCTAAATAAATAGCTTGTCGTTGTTGAAGATCTAACTGCTGTAAACATTTGTCGAGTAAGAGTTGTTCTGAATCACTTATTTTCTCACTAGTATCGAGATCAAAACTTTCATTCTCAATGAGTTCATCCTCTTTTCTAATTTTATGATAACGTAAAATGTCTAGTGCGCGATAACGCACTATGCTGACCATCCAAGTCAACACTGTGCCTTTACCCGTTCTATATTCAGACGCGTTATGCCAAATGCGGACATAAGCCTCTTGCAGAGCTTCTTCGGCTAATTCTTTCCTAGATAACATTTTCAGACAGACTGCATAGAGCTGTTTACTGGTCGCTTGATAAAGTTTCGAAAACGCTTGTTTATCACCTTGGGCTGACGCGCCAAGTAACGCTAAGTGCTGTTCATGTTCCATTATTTATTGCTCTTTTTTTAAGGAAAATTACATATACTCAAAGATAGTAACCTAAACAATGGTGATTTATCTACAATCCTCTTACTAATAATTTTGAACAAAAGTCTAATAAACATAAATAATTTATCACCTATATCAGCATGAATATTGAGGAGATTAATTTATAGGAAGATAGGTGAATATAAGATGGGCTATTTTTTTAGGTATAAAAAAACGGACACTTCAAGTGAAGTGTCCGTTTTTTAATGTGGCGGTGAGCGAGAGATTCGAACTCTCGAAAGGGATAAACCTTTACACGCTTTCCAGGCGTGCGCCTTCAGCCACTCGGCCAGCTCACCAATTTTTTCACTAACAGGCTAATTTTATTGAGATGAATTAGCATGATAATTTTATCTATTAAAGACATTTTAAAACAAGTCTTGACTCGCTACTCAGAGAATCTACTGCGTAAAAAAATAACTTTATAAACACTTTAAACTTATAGACATGCCATAAAATAAAGTTGCGCTATGGTAGGTAAATTTAATAGCCAACACAACTTAATTTTAATAAAAAGAGGCCAACTGATTACTTTACCAGCAAAAAATCACCTTAATGGTTATTTACTGGCTAAAGCGTTGTTAAACGTTAGCATGCGATCCAATGACTTCAATGCACCGTCGCGAAGTTTCATGTCTACAAACACTTCTCTGCCTAATGGATTAAGCAATGCGTCTTCTATCTCTTTTAAACCGTTCATTGCCATCCATGGGCAATGAGCACAACTTTTACAGGTTGCGCCTTCACCCGCTGTTGGTGCCTCAAAGAATTCTTTATCTGGGCATAGCTGCTGCATTTTATAAAAAATACCACGGTCTGTTGCGACGATAAACTTTTTATTGGGCATCACTTGAGCAGCTTTAATTAGCTGGCTGGTTGAACCAACAGCATCAGCAAGCTCAATAACATCTGCAGGAGACTCTGGGTGCACCAAAATGGCAGCATCTGGATGCAAAGCCTTCATATCCTTTAACGCTTTGCTTTTAAATTCATCATGAACGATACAAGCACCCTGCCACATTAACATTTCGGCACCCGTTTGCTTTTGAATGTATGCGCCTAAATGACGGTCAGGTCCCCAAAGAATTTTTTCACCTTGCTCATCAAGGTGTTCAATAATTTCTAACGCACAAGAAGAGGTAACGATCCAATCCGCTCTAGCTTTTACCGCCGTTGAAGTATTCGCATACACAACAACAGTTCTGTCAGGGTGCTGGTCACAAAAAGCAGAGAACTCTTCGATAGGGCAGCCTAAGTCTAATGAACAAGTTGCTTCGAGTGTTGGCATAACCACGGTCTTTTCAGGCGTCAGTACTTTCGCGGTTTCGCCCATAAAACGAACACCAGCAATAATTAGCGTTGTTGCTGGATGATTGTTGCCAAAGCGCGCCATTTCTAAAGAGTCGGCGACACAGCCACCCGTTTCTTCAGCTAAAGCCTGAATTTCGGGATCGGTATAATAATGAGCAATAAGTACCGCATTTTTCTCTTTCAATAAAGTTTTAATACGATCTTTATATTGGCTACGTTCATTATCTGAAAGTGGAGCTGGTTTCGCTGGAAATTGAAAATCAAATTCTACGGCTAAATTACTTTGCGACATTATTTATCTCTGATTATCTCTTTAAATACCACGCAATTATACGATATAGATATCGCGATGTGTATAAGACTTTTAACTATTAAAGATTAAAACAAGATAATACAGGATGGTATTTTATTGAACATGTAACTTTTGAATTAGATATTAATTAAGGATCGCCTTGAAGTTAAGCGTTTACCTTAAGGACTTACTTTAAGCAGTGTTTGGCCATAAAAGATTTGACCCTTGGAATCAACCGGCTTAACGTTTAAAAGCATCGGCTTTTTGTTGTTTGCTATCTGACTTATAAATTTAGAAATTAACTATTTAAGAAGTGGTCGGCCGTGAAGGGGTTAAACCTTCGAGTTAATCGGCTTAACGGTTAAAAGCCTCGGCTTTGGTATTTGTACTATCTGACTTATAAATTTAGAAGTGGTCGGCCGTGAAGGATTTGAACCTTCGAGTTAATCGGCTTAACGGTTAAAAGCCTCGGCTTTGGTATTTGTACTATCTGACTTATAAATTTAGAAGTGGTCGGCCGTGAAGGATTTGAACCTTCGAGCTAATCGGCTTAACGGTTAAAAGCCTCGGCTTTTTGTTGTTTACTATCTGACTTATAAATTTGGAAATTAATTATTTAAGAAGTGGTCGGCCGTGAAGGATTTGAACCTTCGAGTTAATCGGCTTAACGGTTAAAAGCCTCAGCTTTAGTTTTTGTACTATCTGACTTATAAATTTAGAAATTAACTATTTAAGAAGTGGTCGGCCGTGAAGGATTTGAACCTTCGAGTTAATCGGCTAACGGTTAAAAGCCTCAGCTTTAGTTTTTGTACTATCTGACTTATAAATTTAGAAATTAACTATTTAAGAAGTGGTCGGCCGTGAAGGATTTGAACCTTCGACAAATTGGTTAAAAGCCAACTGCTCTACCAACTGAGCTAACGGCCGACATATAAACTGTGGTGTTGAGAATCATCATCAACTAATGCAAAAATCACTAACATGCTAATTTTGCATTGTACTTGTTAAGAAAGAAGTTGGTCGGCCGTGAAGGATTTGAACCTTCGACAAATTGGTTAAAAGCCAACTGCTCTACCAACTGAGCTAACGGCCGCCATATTTTCTTTTTTTCGAAATGAATTTCGAATCTTACAAGGTGCTTCTTTTTCTTTATAAGAAATAAACATTATAAAGAAGTGGTCGGCCGTGAAGGATTTGAACCTTCGACAAATTGGTTAAAAGCCAACTGCTCTACCAACTGAGCTAACGGCCGACATAAGTGCTAATTCACACTGCGTTGCACTAGTGCCTCAACGCGACGCATATAATACTCATAATTTTTTTTAGTGCAACCTTAAATTCAACTTATTTCTTATTAATTGACTACTTGCATAAAAAGAAGGCAGTTAGTGTAAGTTATCGTCGCTTTTATTGGTTATAAATTTTCTAACCTAGGTTTTGCTAGTTGAGCCGCACTTGAATCTGGGTATTGTGCGAGAACTTTCTGATACCAAATTTTTGCTGCTGCGTTATTATTTAGCTTTTGTTCAACCATCGCCAACTTCAACATTGCATCGCTTCGCTTGTTTGAGTCGAGGTATTGTTCAACCACTAAATTAAATTCATTTTTTGCTTTGGTGTATTCAGTTTTATTAAATAATAGCTGTCCTAACCAATAATGTGCGTTGGGTGCATAACTAGAATTTGGGAACTTTCGATTAAACGCTTGAAATTCAGGGATCGCTTTATCGTATTGTTTGTCTTTTAAAACTAAATTTACCGCGCTGTCATATGCTTGGTTTTCAGTTAAATTCGTTGAATAATTTATTGAAGCGTCTGAAGAGGCTTTTGCTGGGGCTATAATCGCCGCAGGAACGTTATTCTCAGGTTTTAATGCTTCTGTTACCCTACGGTCAAGCTCTTGATATAACTCACGCTGTCGATTCAAAACTTGACTAAGCTGATGAGTATGTAATTCAGTAACACCACGTAATTCATTCACTTCATTTTGAAGTTCATCAAGCTGTCGCTGCACCTTGACTTGGGCACGATTACGAGCATCAAGTTTACGTTCAAGATTAACCAACTTCTCAGCCATTGTCTCTGGTACTGAAGAATTGTATTGCGAAGGGCTACTTTTAATTGCACCCGTCTTGGTTATATCTATAACGGGAGCAGATTCTGCTGCCACTACCGCAAGGGTAGTAACAGCAAAGGACATCCCGAATAAAAATTTATTCAGTTTCATTTCTATCCTTGATTAGTAAACTAATACCGCACGACGATTTTTAGCAAATGCGTTTTCACTACGGTCTTTAATCATTGGCTTTTCTTCACCGTAGCTAACAACACTTAGCTGTGCAGATGAAACACCCATATTTTCTAAATAAGTTACTACCGCTTTGGCACGACGTTCGCCTAAAGCAATGTTGTATTCAGGCGTACCACGTTCATCGGCATGACCTTCAACTAAAACTTTCATGCTTGAGCTTTTGTTTAAAAATTTAGCATGTGCATCTAAAATAGCAGAAAATTCAGTGCTAACTGTAGAGGTGTCAAAATCAAAATAAACGATGTGCTCAGCACGAAGTTTTTCTAATGCTTGACGTTGTTGCTCTTCAATTTCAGCGGCACGTTGTACGGCGCTTACTTGAACATCAGCAGTATTATTTTCAATTACTGAAGACTCTTGAGCATTAGTCGCTACATTGCTTTGTTCATCAGTTTCTGAATTTGAACTACAAGCAGATAAAGCCAAAATTGGCAAAGCAATCGCAAGAGCTTTCACAGTTTTATTCAAACGCATTATAATTGTCCTTATTTTTCTAAAGTTATGTTTTAAATTAATGTTTAATTTTTTATAAAAATGGTGACCAAGCAGGTGCTTTTACTTCACCATCAGCCGCGGGTAAGCGCGCTTTAAATCTTCCATCTACAGATACTAAACTAAGCACTTGCCTATTATTGTGTAAAGTACTGTAGATTATCATGCCACCATTTGGAGCTATGCTCGGCGACTCATCTAAACGTGTTTTAGTCAGAACTTGAAAAATTCCTGACGCCAACTCTTGTTTAGCTAAATGATAATTCCCTCGTGTTCTGTTCACCATAATTAGTTGGCGACCGTCAGGTGTAATTGAACCACCAAGGTTCATTTCACCATCAAAGGTGAGTCGTTTAACACGACCATCGACTAAATTTACGCGATAAAGCTGAGGTTTACCACCCCGTTCTGAACTAAATACTAATGATTTTCCATCAGGGCTCCAACTTGGCTCTGCATCTATCGCTCGATGACGGGTGATACGACGTAGTTTTCTTGTTGCTACTTCCATAACATAGAGCTCTGAATTGCCATCTTTAGATAACATCATCGCAAGTTGATTACCATCGGGTGACCAACGTGGCGCACTATTTATACCAGGGTGATCGCTGATCATAGTACGCTTTCCGGTATAAATATCTATAATATATATTTTTTGTTGGTTATTCTCAAATGTCGAGTACGCTAACTGATTGCCACTTGGATGCCATGAAGGTGACATTAACGGCTCTTTAGAACTCAACAAAACGTGCTCATTAACACCGTCATAATCAGCCATCACTAACTGAAAAGGAAATTCACCTTGGTCTCGCACTATCACATAAGCAATTTTGGTTAAAAATGCACCTTTACTGCCGGTTAACTTTTCATAAATAACATTACTGATGTGATGTCCATAACGACGAAATTGGTCAGCATTAATCTCAAAAGCACCCTCAGCATAAATATGATCAGAAGTTTGAACCAATTCTCCATTGCTTAGCATTTGCGATTGTCCACCGGTGATTTGCCCGCGAATAACATCAACCAGCTGGTAGCTTATTTTGTAACGACTAATACCTATTTGATTAATTTCTCCAACAACAACCGCTTCAACGCCCTCATTTGCCCAAGCTGAATAATCAATGTCTTGATCAGAAAATGGTGTTTGTGGAAAACGATTATTTTTTATCGGGTTAAATTTACCGCTGCGCAATAAGTCTTCACCAATAATAGACGATATATTTTCTGGGAGTGGCTCTAGTCCTGTCCATTTAAAAGGTACAACAGCGATAGGTCTAGCGCTATCAATACCCTCGGTAATGACAATCTCAAGCGTTGCAAATGCACTATTTGAAATCAGTACGATAAAGAAAATGAAGGCTACTTTAAATTTATTCATATATTTTACTATTTTCTCAGTCATGGGTTATTTTTCATTGAATATAAACTGAACCATTAAAATTCAGGCACCACTGTTAGGCTAATCGTACGCATTTCTTTAAATACTTCGGGGTCTTTAGACACAGGTAATGTCCCTGCTTTATAAATAGCCGTCTTTGAAGCGCTACAAACTACTTGGTCCCCTTTGCCAATAACAACGTTGGTTACAAAACCTGATGGTGCAAGACTTATGGTTAATTTACAAGACTTACCTTCCATAGTGCTGCGGTCGGTGATCAAGTTTCCTTGAATGGTTTGCCTTATAAGGGCGGTAAACCGACCAACCTCACTCATTGTTTGCTGATATCGGGCTTGTTGTCTAACCGCCATTTCTTCAGCCATTTGTTGCTCTAACATTTCTTGCTGTCGAGCACGCTCTTGAGCTTCTTGCTCTTTACGTTTACGCTCTGCTGCTTTTTTCTTGAGTAAATCATCGGCTTTTTTGGCTGCTATTTCTTCTTTTAAGCGCTTAGCTTTT
>NZ_JACGVN010000069.1:0-337 GCF_014077245.1 Colwellia sp. BRX8-9 | reverse complement strand
CCAGATTTGAACTGACGACCTTCGGGTTATGAGCCCGACGAGCTACCAGACTGCTCCATCCCGCGTCCGAATGTCCTAATACCTTCTTAGGAAAGCCAAGTTGTTTTAATTCAAACTTAAGAATTTGCTTTTTATACTTAAGCGTAAGTTGGTTATCGGAGCCCATATCTAATTGAAAGGGAACTGACGACCTGATTTTATACTTATATCTTAAGTTGGTTGCGGGAGCCAGATTTGAACTGACGACCTTCGGGTTATGAGCCCGACGAGCTACCAGACTGCTCCATCCCGCGTCCGAATGTCCTAATACCTTCTTAGGAAAGCCAAGTTGTTTTAA
>NZ_JACGVN010000094.1:0-214 GCF_014077245.1 Colwellia sp. BRX8-9 | reverse complement strand
TCATGCAATTTGTGTGGACACTCACATTACATTGATTTTACATAGTCGGTTCTTAATTCTCTAACGAGAGGCAAGGAAAGACGTAAAACAGTTTAATAATGATGTCACACAGATTAAGTATTAATTATTAATTTAATTAGTACGTTTTATGTAGTTATCACTTCTCTTTTAAGAGTTGTTGGTAACACGACAGAATTCATTGAGCAGATGTCTT
>NZ_JACGVN010000049.1:0-1567 GCF_014077245.1 Colwellia sp. BRX8-9 | reverse complement strand
TCTGTTAGCTTAACAATTAAAGGGTTGTTACCCAGTGCTTTAGCTTTAGCCGTAATCGCTTCAGCTTCAGCTAAGCCTTTAATTCGAATAGATTCAGCTTCTGCTATAGCAACGAGCTTAATACCATCTGCTTTTGCTTTTGCCGTATTTACGTCACGTTGCGCTTCTAAATTTTGACGTGCGAGCTTATGTTTCTCCGCATCAGCTAGATTTTTTTCTGTTTGCTTAGTCTCAATAGAAGTTAAGTACTTAGCCGGTAATTGAATGTTTTCAATTTGAATGTTATCAACAGTAACAGGAAAGTCTTTCATTTCTTCGATAAAGCTTGCTTCAATCGCTTGAATGGCACTTGCTCTATCTTGTATTAATTTTTCTGCATCATACTGTGGGATAACATCTTTAGTGGCAGATCTAAAACGAGGATCAAGAATTCTATTTTCAAATTGCTTTAAACCACCGTATTGACGAAAAAGTTCAAGCGCAGCTGTCTTGTCTACCGTCCAGTTAACTGAAACAATAACAGTTACTGGCATTTGCTCTTTAGTACTTGATGCCATTTTTTCTTCATTTTTTCGTGTTCTGACTTCTATCTCTTCAACGCTATCAATAAAAGGCACTTTAAAGTGTAAACCAGGGTTAACCTGCTCTTTGGCTTCACTGAAGCGTTTGACAATGCCGATATGCCCTTCATTGACGGTGTAAACAGAGCTGAAAAATAGGGTAACAGCAATCGCCACTGTTATTATTGATTTAGTTGGGATATTTAATTTTTCTATATTCACTTTTCTACCTCAGAGGCTTAATTAGGTGCCCATATTTAAAGACACATTCGTTAAATATTACAGCATGTTATTCGCTATGCAGAGACCATAACCTTTTAAGTGACATAACGTCAAACTTACACCCGAGTGAACCAGCTCTGCAAGTCTAAACAATCGATAAAATTAACCATTAGTAAGTTCACCTTATCAGTTAGGTGAACTCAAAAGTGTTGTATTAATATTTTTTCTGTCGGCCATTCGACAAAAGTTAATGGGTCTGTTGTCATTTATGTGGCATTAGCAATCATCTTAATAGCAATATCAGTTAAATCGGTCACTTCTCCGATGCCGATAGTACTTTCTAACTGAGTTTCCAGATCATCCGCTAAGTCTTTATCTAGACTTTTTAAATAACTGATTTCGTCACGGTAATACATGTTTTGCACTTTATCACTTTTTTTCAATTCAACTTTTAAAATTGCCGGTTTACCGTGATTAGATACTTTCTGGGTATATTCTTTCAATTGGGCAGATTTTTTCAATACTGATAAATCACGATACCAAAAGGAATACTCTTCTTTATCATTTTTATCTTTAGGTAAAACAAGAATATAAAATGCACGAGCAGGTAATTCTTTATAAGCAAGTACCGCAATAATTGATAAGCAAGAATCTCTAAATTTTTGATTGCTCAATAGATTAAGAATAATTTCTTCACTATTTTCATTTTTATAGACAAGGTGCTTAAGTGCAGAGTTACCACTAAAGCTCGCCGCATTAATATATTGTTGGTGCTTAGTTGCTTT
>NZ_JACGVN010000050.1:0-1166 GCF_014077245.1 Colwellia sp. BRX8-9 | reverse complement strand
ATAAAAAAAGACGCCTAAGCGTCTTTTCTTTAAGTTCTCGTGAGAACTAAAATCTGCAATTATGCGATGATTTTAGATACAACACCAGCACCAACAGTACGACCACCTTCACGGATAGCGAAGCGTAAACCTTCATCCATCGCTACTGGGTTGATTAGCTCTACAACAAATTTCAAGTTGTCGCCAGGCATTACCATTTCAACACCTTCAGGAAGCTCTACAGCACCTGTGATATCTGTTGTACGGAAGTAAAACTGTGGACGGTATCCTTTAAAGAATGGTGTATGACGACCACCTTCATCTTTACTTAACACGTATACTTCTGATTCGAATTTTGTATGAGGTGAAATTGAACCAGGCTTACATAATACTTGACCACGTTCAACATCTTCACGCTTAAGACCACGTAAAAGTACACCACAGTTCTCGCCAGCACGACCTTCGTCTAGAAGCTTACGGAACATTTCAACACCAGTACAAGTAGATTTTTGAGTATCACGGATACCAACAACTTCTACTTCTTCACCAATTTTGATGATACCGCGTTCAACACGACCAGTAACAACAGTACCACGACCAGCAATTGAGAATACATCTTCGATAGGCATGATGAATGCTCCGTCGATTGCACGCTCTGGCTCTGGAATGTAGTTATCTAATTGATCAGCAAGTTCGATGATTTTTGCTTCCCACTTTTCGTCGCCTTGAAGAGCGCCTAAAGCTGAACCTTGAATTACCGGTAAATCATCACCTGGGAAGTCATATTCAGAAAGAAGTTCACGAATTTCCATTTCTACTAATTCTAGTAATTCTTCGTCATCTACAACATCACATTTGTTCATGAATACGATGATATATGGAACACCAACCTGACGTGATAACAAGATGTGCTCACGTGTTTGTGGCATAGGACCATCTGTAGCAGCAACTACTAAGATAGCACCATCCATTTGTGCAGCACCGGTGATCATGTTTTTGATGTAATCGGCGTGACCAGGACAATCTACGTGTGCGTAGTGACGAACTTCTGTATCGTACTCGATGTGAGAAGTATTGATTGTAATACCACGCTCACGCTCTTCAGGAGCATTATCGATTTGTGCGAAATCTTTAACTTCACCACCGTGTACTTTAGTTAATACTGCAGAGATAGCAGCTGTTAAAGT
>NZ_JACGVN010000056.1:0-477 GCF_014077245.1 Colwellia sp. BRX8-9 | reverse complement strand
ACGGACTTGAACCGTCACACTCTATGAGCGAGGGATTTTAAATCCCTTGTGTCTACCAATTCCACCACCCGGGCATCGGATAATTCTTTTTAAAGTAGAGATTGGCTCCCTACTAACTCTTAATTTACTAAGAGATTTAACTAATTAAATTCTTTATCTTATCTACACACTAAATTTAAACAGTTAACGAGACGCTACATCTTTTGTTGACAGCTAAATCACAACATTTTAACTATGTTTATTGTATATAAATATATGCATTATAAATGTAATGTAAATTAATTACATACATGATTGATACAGGTTTAATTACTACTATTTAAATTACTGAACAGAAAGCACAGCATAAAGATGGTACCCGGAGACGGACTTGAACCGTCACACTCTATGAGCGAGGGATTTTAAATCCCTTGTGTCTACCAATTCCACCACCCGGGCATCGGATAATTCTTTTTAAAGTAGAGATTGGCTCCCTAC
>NZ_JACGVN010000057.1:0-459 GCF_014077245.1 Colwellia sp. BRX8-9 | reverse complement strand
TGTGCAAATCACAGCGCGACACCGTTCATTGCTTTATAAATATCTTATTTATATCAGCTTTCCAGATTGTTAAAGAACTCATTCTTAACGCGCATTCGGTTAAAAACGTGGTTTAAAAAACCAAATTAATATTCACTCACAAAACACTGAAAAACATTCAGTATGACGAAAGTAAACCTTAATTTGGTCTTTTCTTTAATGAAGAAGATTAATCAATTCAGTGTATGAATTGGTAGGTCTGGGCAGACTTGAACTGCCGACCTCACCCTTATCAGGGGTGCGCTCTAACCAGCTGAGCTACAGACCTATCTTATTAGCAAGCCCAAGGGCTTTCTTCTTCTAATTTGTTATCATGTAATTTGTGTAGACACTCGTGAAACCGAAGCTTCCATTAAACTGTTTTTACTTCAAGATAAGGAGGTGATCCAACCCCAGGTTCCCCTAGGGTTACCTTGTTAC
>NZ_JACGVN010000055.1:0-492 GCF_014077245.1 Colwellia sp. BRX8-9 | reverse complement strand
CCTGAACTTGTTTCAGGATCTCGTTGTTGACAAAACAAAAAACAGATACTGAAATAAATTCAGTATGACGATCTCAAGAGCCTGTATTTATATACTGAAATACAACTAACAAAGACACCGTCATCTTGAACTTGTTTCAGGATCTCGTTGTTGACAAAACAAAAAACAGATACTGAAATAAATTCAGTATGTCGATCTTAAGCGCCAGTACTTATTATACGTAAATACAACTCACAAAGACGCTGTCATCCTGAACTTGTTTCAGGATCTCGTTGTTGACAAAACAAAAACAGATACTGAAATAAATTCAGCATGACGATCTTAAGGGCCAGTATTTATATACTTAAATACAACTCACAAAGACACTGTCATCCTGAACTTGTTTCAGGATCTCGTTGTTGACAAAACAAAAAACAGATACTGAAATAAATTCAGTATGACGATCTCAAGAGCCTGTATTTATATACTGAAATACAACTAACAAAGACACCG
>NZ_JACGVN010000061.1:0-415 GCF_014077245.1 Colwellia sp. BRX8-9 | reverse complement strand
GTGTCTACACAAATTACATGATAACAAATTAGAAGAATCCCGATGGGGCTATAGCTCAGCTGGGAGAGCGCCTGCCTTGCACGCAGGAGGTCTGCAGTTCGATCCTGCATAGCTCCACCATCTTAAATTCTACCGCGTTAGTTCGCAGCTTGTGTAGTAAACTACACGACGCTACAAACTGCCTTGTATAATATAAGATACCATTATGATTCTTCATTAAAGAAAAGACCAAATTAAGGTTTACTTTCGTCATGCTGAACGTGTTTCAGTATCTGGTGAGTGAATATTAATTTGGTTTTTTAAACCACGTTTTTAACCGAATGCGCGTTAAGAATGAGTTCTTTAACAATCTGGAAAGCTGATATAAATAAAGTATTTATGTCGTAATGAACGGTGTCGCGCTGTGATTTACATA
>NZ_JACGVN010000068.1:0-340 GCF_014077245.1 Colwellia sp. BRX8-9 | reverse complement strand
ATAGCACTGTGGCACCACCTGATCCCATTCCGAACTCAGAAGTGAAACGCAGTAGCGCCGATGGTAGTGTGGGAGTTCCCATGTGAGAGTAGGACATTGCTAGGCTTCTAATTAAGAGAAACCCGTAGCTGATGCTACGGGTTTTTTGTTCCAAGGTTCTAATTTACTTTGTATTTTAAACAGTATAAATTAAATTATATCTTTGATATTACAAGTTTTGTCTAGCGACAATAGCACTGTGGCACCACCTGATCCCATTCCGAACTCAGAAGTGAAACGCAGTAGCGCCGATGGTAGTGTGGGAGTTCCCATGTGAGAGTAGGACATTGCTAGGCTTCTA
>NZ_JACGVN010000092.1:0-219 GCF_014077245.1 Colwellia sp. BRX8-9 | reverse complement strand
TTGGCTATAACGGTTTTTATCACCTCACCAATGCTTATCGCAGATTAACACGTCCTTCATCGCCTCTAACTGCCAAGGCATCCACCACATACGCTTAGTCACTTAACCATACAACCCTAAGTAGTCTTTCGACACGAAGTACACCGTGGAGACTAATCCACAGCAATTGTAAAGTCTGACATTTTCACGCACAAATAAATGTGTCTTGAATAAGATGTT
>NZ_JACGVN010000051.1:0-1125 GCF_014077245.1 Colwellia sp. BRX8-9 | reverse complement strand
TTAATGTGGGAAAAATACCAACAAGGAAGTACGCTTAATGATATAGCTCGATTGTTTGACCGACATCATCCTTCTATATCCCGCATTATAGCGGCGACTGGAGGTATACGACCTAACAACAAACAAAGGGCAAAAAATCATTTAACGTTGGATGAACGTGAAGAGATTTCTCGTGGTATTTCAGCCAGCCTATCAAGGAGATCTATAGCTACTAAGCTCAACCGCCCACCATCAACTATTTGCCGTGAAATTAATCGTAACGGTGGCTATGATAAATATCGTGCTGCACATGCAGATAAAGCTGCATGGAAAAGAGCAGAGCGACCTAAAACATGTAAGTTAGCATTAAATAAAAAGCTAACTCTTATTGTCGCTCGCAAACTAAAGTGCGCATGGTCACCACAACAAATAGCGGGTTGGCTACAAAGAACTCATCCTAATAATGAAGACTTTCAAGTGTCACATGAGACGATATATAAAACGTTGTATATTCAAACAAGGGGCGCATTAAAAAAAGAACTACAAAAATGTTTAAGATCAAAGCGCATCATGCGCTACTCCCGCCACGCCACACTAAAAAATAAAGGACATGGGAAAATATCAGATGGACTCACAATCGGTGAAAGGCCTGAGTCAGTAGAAGATAGAGTTGTTCCTGGACATTGGGAGGGAGATTTAATTAAAGGTTGTAATAATAGCTATATTGCAACCCTTGTAGAGCGTCATTCACGCTATGTAATGCTTGTTAAAGTTCAGGATAGTAAAACTAAGACGGTCATAAAAGAATTAATAAAAAATGCTAAAAAGTTACCAAGAGAAATGTATAAATCCCTCACATGGGACAGAGGATATGAAATAACTAATCACAAAGAATTTACGATAGCGACAAAAATTCCAGTATATCTTTGTGATCCTTATTCTCCTTGGCAGAGAGGATCAAATGAAAATACTAATAGGCTAATCCGACAATATTTCCCCAAAGGAACTGATTTATCTATACACAGCCAACAAAAGTTAAGCAGTGTTGCGAGAAGACTTAACGAAAGACCAAGAAAGACGTTAGAATATGAAACACCAGCAGAGAATTTTAATCTATGTGTTGCATCCATCATTTGAACTCAAGGC
>NZ_JACGVN010000060.1:0-421 GCF_014077245.1 Colwellia sp. BRX8-9 | reverse complement strand
GAATGCCCAACCAAGCTTTTCTATACCGGTAAAAAAGAATACCCAAATACCATGCTTGATGACCCATTCTTAGCAGCCCTTGCTGATGGTGGTCATCAAGTTGGCGAATTAGCTAAGCAGTATTACTCTAATGGTTTTGACATTACTACGCTTGACTACGATGAAGCTGAAAAACAAACATTAGAGCTTCTAGCGCTTGATGAAGTCGTGATTTTTGAACCCGCTATTCGTTTCAATAACTTGTTTATTCGTGTTGATGTATTAGTTAAAAAAGGTAATCACTTTGAGTTAATTGAAGTGAAAGCAAAATCTTATTCAGTAAAAGACAATGGTGACTTTCATAATAAAAAAGGTGACAAGCTTGATTCAAAATGGAAGCCGTACATTTTTGATGTTGCTTTTCAAAAACATGTTTTAAAAA
>NZ_JACGVN010000066.1:0-360 GCF_014077245.1 Colwellia sp. BRX8-9 | reverse complement strand
AGCCTAGCAATGTCCTACTCTCACATGGGAACTCCCACACTACCATCGGCGCTACTGCGTTTCACTTCTGAGTTCGGAATGGGATCAGGTGGTGCCACAGTGCTATTGTCGCTAGACAAAAAGGTTACAATCTTGAAAGCTGTTGCTCGTTAGAGCTATAAATATAAAAGCGTTTTCTTATTCAATTCATTACAGTGCGTGAAGTTATTCTGTCAGTCTTTTACAAACACTTCGTAGTAAAACTACTTGGGTGTTGTATGGTTAAGCCTCACGGGCAATTAGTATCAGTTAGCTCAAGACCTCGCAGTCCTTACACACCTGACCTATCAACGTTGTAGTCTCCAACGACCCTTTAGGGAG
>NZ_JACGVN010000095.1:0-213 GCF_014077245.1 Colwellia sp. BRX8-9 | reverse complement strand
AGTTTAATAATGATGTCACACAGATTAAGTATTAATTATTAATTTAATTAGTACGTTTTATGTAGTTATCACTTCTCTTTTAAGAGTTGTTGGTAACACGACAGAATTCATTGAGCAGATGTCTTGGTTTCGGCTAAGCATCACAAACGATTTTTTAATTGAAGAGTTTGATCATGGCTCAGATTGAACGCTGGCGGCAGGCTTAACACATGC
>NZ_JACGVN010000062.1:0-396 GCF_014077245.1 Colwellia sp. BRX8-9 | reverse complement strand
TCTAGAATGCGCTCCAGTTCCAAGGGGTTCAGTCAAAACGAACCACGAAAGAGCTGTTTTGATAAGTTATCTACATCACTTTAGAGTAAAGTAGTTAACTTAACGTTTTATAGATAAGGTTTGAATCTTCGAAAAGAACTTCAAATTAAATTAAATAAAACGTTGACATCGAAACTAGAGTGCGTAGAATACGCATCTCGCTTCAGGCAAGGCCTGCAGCAACGAAGCAAAGCGAATGAGATTTTGTTTCGGTTAACTCTTAGAGTTAACGTTCTTTAACAATTAGTTATCATGCAATTTGTGTGGACACTCACATTACATTGATTTTACATAGTCGGTTCTTAATTCTCTAACGAGAGGCAAGGAAAGACGTAAAACAGTTTAATAATGATGTCA
>NZ_JACGVN010000082.1:0-272 GCF_014077245.1 Colwellia sp. BRX8-9 | reverse complement strand
TGATTTTACATAGTCGGTTCTTAATTCTCTAACGAGAGGCAAGGAAAGACGTAAAACAGTTTAATAATGATGTCACACAGATTAAGTATTAATCATTAATTTGATTAGTACGTTTTATGTAGTTACTACTTCTCTTTTAAGAGTTGCTGGTAACACGACAGAATTCATTGAGCAGATGTCTTAGCTTAGGTTAAGCATCACAAACGATTTTTTAATTGAAGAGTTTGATCATGGCTCAGATTGAACGCTGGCGGCAGGCTTAACACATGCAA
>NZ_JACGVN010000052.1:0-1066 GCF_014077245.1 Colwellia sp. BRX8-9 | reverse complement strand
AATAACAATTTTTTGGCAAGGCTATTTCTCCAAAATCATGGCTTTATAATTCACACCTGTTTTAATGTTTTCAAGCAAAGAGTTTATTGCAATGGCTTAAGTTATGTCGTCGCTTTAATTGCTGATGCTCGCAGTAGTCACTCAGCACATCTTCGTGGCCGATAGCACCATGAAATTGTGTTCTAAATTCGGTGGTGATGATTAACCAGTTGTCCGCTGAGATATTCAATCGCTTGAGTATCTCAGGTTGTTTTTGTTCGATAAAACCCCGTTTATCTCCGCTAATACAACGGCCAGTTAACGTAATTAATTGAAGATAGTCGGCGAGTTCAAAAGGTAGGCCCTTTGGCATGTTTTTCCTGGGGTTACCAATAAAGGAAAGCAGGGTCTTGGGCTGTTGGCCCTTTTTTGCCTCTTTACAACGACGTTTTATGCTTGTGTGGGCTGAGCTCTCTGGTGTCTTTGCGATATTGGCTCGAATAGGGTTTAAATCAACATAGGCCATACAAGACGCTAACGCTGCTTCATCTAATAACGCTTGGGATTTAAAGCGTCCTTCCCAAAATCTACCGGTGCAGTTATCTTCTTGGTTAGCGGCTCTTGCAATACTTTCATTAATATACCCCATAAACCAACTGATTTTCATCAGGCGCTTTCGATAGACCTCTGCGGTTGCATTAACCTCATCAAGTAAGGGTTGAGCTAAGCGGTCACCGTTGCAATATTGTTTGGTCAGTAACGTGCCTTTGTGTATGCGGTGCCAACGCACAAGTACGTCAGTCATTGTCCACTGCTTCGCTTTTTCTTCATCAATAAATAACACCACATGATAGTGATTACTCATCACCGCATAGGCACAAACCTCAATCGCAAAGACTTGCGTCAGAAAATGCAGTTTGTCTTCCACCCAACCTCGCCGGTGCTCAAAGCTTTGACCTGAAAAGGTATCTTCACCACATAAGAAAGCGCGTCGAACACAACGCGCCACACAATGGTAATAAGGTGTGTCTACTAAACTGATTTGTTGCTTCCTTGGCGTGGCCATAACTCACCTAAGATAAAGTAG
>NZ_JACGVN010000059.1:0-426 GCF_014077245.1 Colwellia sp. BRX8-9 | reverse complement strand
AGCCAACTTTCATCGCTGATGTGAAGTCTTGACAGTATATTTGCGGTTTTGTTATCGATAGCGCCTCGTTTGTCTGCTCTTATTACGCGACCTGTTTCATCTACAAGGGTTAAATAGTCCTTCAAGCTAAAGCGGATACCGGAGGTTTTCTCTTGCTGTTCATGGCCCGTAAAAGGTAATAACGTTGTCGGTTGCTCTCCGATAATGGCTGCTTTGATACGCAGTTGAATACTGGTAAAACTCGATTGCTCAGGTGTTGGGGCAATGCCCGCACGCACTGGATTTAAATCTACATAAGCCATACAAGCAAGTAATGCCCCTTCATCGAGCAGGGCTTGAGATTTAAAGCGTCCTTCCCAAAAGTGCCCAGTACATTCATCTTCTTTATTGGCTTGTCGAGCAATAGGCTCGTTTAATGCCCGCATA
>NZ_JACGVN010000096.1:0-209 GCF_014077245.1 Colwellia sp. BRX8-9 | reverse complement strand
GTAACAAGGTAACCCTAGGGGAACCTGGGGTTGGATCACCTCCTTATCTTGAAGTAAAAACAGTTTAATGGAAGCTTCGGTTTCACGAGTGTCTACACAAATTACATGATAACAAATTAGAAGAATCCCGATGGGGCTATAGCTCAGCTGGGAGAGCGCCTGCCTTGCACGCAGGAGGTCTGCAGTTCGATCCTGCATAGCTCCACCAT
>NZ_JACGVN010000080.1:0-277 GCF_014077245.1 Colwellia sp. BRX8-9 | reverse complement strand
TACAACCCTAAGTAGTCTTTCGACACGAAGTACACCGTGGAGACTAATCCACAGCAATTGTAAAGTCTGACATTTTCACGCACAAATAAATGTGTCTTGAATAAGATGTTTACTCTGAGTAAGAGTAAACAAATGTTGATTAACAGCTTTCGCTATTAATCGCTTTTGTAGATATTTATAAAATGTGCAAATCACAGCGCGACACCGTTCATTGCTTTATAAATATCTTATTTATATCAGCTTTCCAGATTGTTAAAGAACTCATTCTTAACGCGCA
>NZ_JACGVN010000071.1:0-329 GCF_014077245.1 Colwellia sp. BRX8-9 | reverse complement strand
TTAACTTCCAATAAAGGAAATAAAAAATAAGTGGCATCCCTAAGGGGATTCGAACCCCTGTTACCGCCGTGAAAGGGCGGTGTCCTAGGCCTCTAGACGATAGGGACACTAAAACTATTGAGTAAGTGAACATTGAATAAACAAGGTTCAACTACTTAGAAAAGCATCAAACAAGATTTTCATCTCGCTTTTATGATTGAAACGTTCTTCAATCAAAGGAAACAACAAGACCTAGTTTGTTATACCCTTTTTACCTATTCATTAACTTCCAATAAAGGAAATAAAAAATAAGTGGCATCCCTAAGGGGATTCGAACCCCTGTTACCGCC
>NZ_JACGVN010000086.1:0-251 GCF_014077245.1 Colwellia sp. BRX8-9 | reverse complement strand
AAACGTTGACATCAAAACTGAGAAGCGTATCATGCGCATCTCGCTTCAGGCAAGGCCTGCAGCAACGGAGCAACGCTCCAAAGGTATAAACGAATGGGTTTTATATCTAACTCTTTACGTTAAGTGAATGAGTTTTTCTTTAACAATTAGTTATCATGCAATTTGTGTGGACACTCACATTACATTGATTTTACATAGTCGGTTCTTAATTCTCTAACGAGAGGCAAGGAAAGACGTAAAACAGTTTAATA
>NZ_JACGVN010000073.1:0-308 GCF_014077245.1 Colwellia sp. BRX8-9 | reverse complement strand
ATGAGTTTTTGCACCATCGTATATTATCAAAAGCCCTTTTTAATGATAACGACTGACAGTATATTGAAATATCGATGTGATGTTGTTAGATTTGAATTAAATTGAGTGTCTGCTTTAGTCCTTAACACTCATTCAAAACAACTATAAATCTAACCAGTCTATCCTGTAGGATGGCACTTGTTTATAAATGAGTATTTTAGGTGTTAATTGACTGAAAATGAGTTTTTGCACCATCGTATATTATCAAAAGCCCTTTTTAATGATAACGACTGACAGTATATTGAAATATCGATGTGATGTTGTTAGAT
>NZ_JACGVN010000048.1:0-1568 GCF_014077245.1 Colwellia sp. BRX8-9 | reverse complement strand
AAAGCAACTAAGCACCAACAATATATTAATGCGGCGAGCTTTAGTGGTAACTCTGCACTTAAGCACCTTGTCTATAAAAATGAAAATAGTGAAGAAATTATTCTTAATCTATTGAGCAATCAAAAGTTTAGAGATTCTTGTTTATCAATTATTGCGGTACTTGCTTATAAAGAATTACCTGCCCGTGCATTTTATATTCTTGTTCTACCTAAAGATAAAAATGATAAAGAAGAGTATTCCTTTTGGTATCGTGACTTATCAGTATTGAAAAAATCTGCCCAATTGAAAGAATATACCCAGAAAGTATCTAATCACGGTAAACCGGCAATTTTAAAAGTTGAATTGAAAAAAAGCGATAAAGTGCAAAATATGTATTACCGTGACGAAATCAGTTATTTAAGAAGTTTAGATAAAGACTTAGCGGATGATCTTCAAACTCAGTTAGAAAGTACCATAGGTATCGGAGAAGTGACCGATTTAACTGATATTGCTATTAAGTTGATTGCTAATGCAACATAAATGACAACAGACCCATCAACTTTTGTCGAATGGCCAACAGAAAAAATATCAATACAACACTTTTGATGTTCACCTAACTGATAAGATTAACTTACTAATGGTTAATATTATCGATTGTTTAGTCTTTGCAGGGCTGGTTAACTCGGGTGTAAGTTTGACGTTAAGTCACTTAAAAGGTTATGGTCTCTGCATAGCGAATAACATGCTGTAATATTTAACGAATGTGTCTTTAAATATGGGCACCTAATAAAGCCCCTAGGTAAAAAAGTGAATATAGAAAAATTAAATATCCCAACTAAATCAATAATAACGGTGGCGATTGCTGTCACCCTCTTTTTCAGCTCTGTTTACACGGTCAATGAAGGACATATCGGCATTGTTAAGCGATTCAGTGAAGCCAAAGAGCAGGTTAACCCGGGTTTACACTTTAAAGTGCCTTTTATTGATAGCGTTGAAGAGATAGAAGTCAGAACACGTAAAAATGAAGAAAAAATGGCATCAAGTACTAAAGAGCAAATGCCAGTAACTGTTATTGTTTCAGTTAACTGGACGGTAGACAAGACAGCTGCACTTGAACTTTTTCGCCAATACGGTGGTTTAAAGCAATTTGAAAATAGAATTCTTGATCCTCGTTTTAGATCTGCCACTAAAGATGTTATCCCACAGTACGATGCAGAGAAATTAATACAAGATAGAGCAAGTGCTATTCAAGCGATTGAAGCAAGCTTTATCGAAGAAATGAAAGACTTTCCTGTTACTGTTGATAACATCCAAATTGAAAATATTCAATTACCAGCTAAGTACTTAACTTCTATTGAAACTAAGCAAACAGAAAAAAATCTGGCTGATGCGGAGAAACATAAACTAGCACGTCAAAATTTAGAAGCGCAACGTGACGTAAATACGGCAAAAGCAAAAGCAGACGGTATTAAGCTCGTTGCTATAGCAGAAGCTGAATCTATTCGAATTAAAGGCTTAGCTGAAGCTGAAGCGATTACGGCTAAAGCTAAAGCACTGGGTAACAACCCTTTAATTGTTAAGCTAACAGA
>NZ_JACGVN010000065.1:0-372 GCF_014077245.1 Colwellia sp. BRX8-9 | reverse complement strand
TGCCGAATACTTACTTCCAACATTAAAAAATACGGTAGCCTGCTATCGCAGTCGATTAATGGATATAAGTTGGTTTATGCGTGTTCTTAATGAGCGTATTGCGAGAAAAGCCAATCAAGAAGATAGGATTAACCAGGACACCCATAGTTAATTTGAAAGATAGCATTCCCTCTACTAGGCTTACTAAAAGAGTCAAAGTAAAAGGATTTTCTTTATGACTACTGCCAGAAAAAAACTGATTAGTTTAGTTGATACCCCATATTACCACTGCATTTCTCGCTGTGTTCGCCGAGCTTTTCTTTGCGGTGAAGATAAACTCACAGGTAAGAGTTTTGAGCACCGCAGAGGCTGGATTGAAGATAAGTTACTTAG
>NZ_JACGVN010000007.1:0-235278 GCF_014077245.1 Colwellia sp. BRX8-9 | reverse complement strand
CTAAAAACTAAAAACTAAACTAAAAACTAAAAACATTTAAATTACAACATCTAACGTCTTCTCGGTGACAAAAGTGACAGTTAATCCAAATTCCCAAATCGCTTTCATTTTTAGCACGGATATTTATTAGTGCTAATGTTCTCTTGGCGCGCTAATCGGAAGCTACGAGTGACTTCCGCTAATAGCCCAGGCTGTGTGATAACTCTCAGCTTACAATTTTTATGCAACGCTACGTAAATTCAAAGGTAGTTTGACGCCAAACTTATTACAGATTTAAATCTACAGAGCATTTTTTCGTTGATATTTCCAAATTACGAAAGTTCAAAATAGTTTTCACACAGCCTGAGCCAGTTGCGGACATTAAGCCTTTGCTGGTTCATGAGCATATTTAGGACAAGATTAGCCAAAATCTTGTACTAACTTGTGGGGCAGGTTTAAACTCAATACTGCCTGTGGTGTTTCATCTCAGAACGCTAATTTTGCACTTTCCTAACGAGCACTTGGATACGGAGCGGACATTCACTAAGAATACATATTTATTTTTCTATTGGGACGTCTGGATTCCACAACCCTAGCAATTAGTCTAGAGTTACAGTAATTATTAATGAGACCTTAAGAGCTCTTGATTTTAAAACTGTAGGTAAGTATGTAATGGTTAATAAATTTTGGCCACTAATTTATAGTTTTTAACTCGCTAAGGAGGTGAAAGCGCCTTAGGAGTAATACTCTATTATATCTGTATTTTTGAAAAAGCTAATGTCCGGTTTGTCGGGTCTCTTGTCGCCAGATAAGCTAAGGGTAACGTTAGCTGACCTTAGCCTTGGCTTAACTAACGACAAGTGATCCGACAGAGGAGTCTTTAGCAACGGTAAATTTTGAACGCGTTTTTTGGTCACTGTTAGATACGATATAAATATTTTATAACTCAGGTATGCAGGAAATAAACGAGACTAAAAGCATTCATAACAGATGATTGACTCAGAAGATAAGACGGTATGGGAGAAATTTTATTCGCTTGCAGCATAGTTGTCTCTGAGGAAAGCGACACCTTCAACTCAGGCTCCGGAATTTGAGTTGGCGACAGAACCATATACACTATGATTACATACATCAATGACGAAATATAACTAATATGCTTAAGCGAACTAAAGTAGTAATAATTTGTTCTTTATCTGTACTGTGTCTTAGCTGGGGAGCTAATGCTCAAAAGCTTGATTATAGTGTTTTTGGTAATGTACATGTAAGTTTAGACAAGAAAAAAAGTGCTGGCAATGCCGATCTAAACTCTAATACCTCGACCTTTGGCATAAAAGGCGGCCAAAAATTAAATGATAATATAAAGGCTATTTTCAAACTAGAATGGCAACTTGATGTAACGAATAGAAAGAAAACGGATGCGGTAGTAGATAGAGATCAATGGATTGGTTTTAAAGGGAGCTTTGGCAAACTACTCATCGGCACAAGTACCAGTAATTACAAACAAACCTCGTCCAAAATAGATCCCCTATGGCGCACCCAATTAGAGGGACGAAGTGTGCTAATGGCAACATCTTCTCGACGCTTATCAGCAGGAGCTGGGAATGACCGTGGACGATTAACTGATTCTATAAACTATACAACCCCAAGCTTTAATAATTTCAGTGTCGTTGTTAATACCACTTTCTCAGGTGATGATAGCGAAACAAGCGGCATTGGTATCAGGCATGCCACCAAACAATCACTCATTTTTATTGATTATTTTAGTGATGGAGATGTCGGCGGTGTCGGTGACGTTAGCGCAGACAGAGAATCAGCAATAAAAATAGGGGGGTATTATGTGGTTGGAAGCTGGAAAGTAAGTGGGCAAATAGAATCTTCCAAAGATATTGATGGCTCTGATTATATGATGCTCGGAGCGTCTTATAAAATAGATGACACCGGCACGGTTAAATTTACGCTAGGTGAAGCTGACGGTAAAAAGAAAAGCAGCTCTTTTGCACTTTTATACGATTATAAGCTAGGAGATAAAAGTAATGTGTATGTGGGGTATGGTTCAAGAAAAGATGACATCAATGCAGACGATGACATAGTTACTATAGGTGCTCGCTATATTTATTAACTAACATTTAACAGAAGTAGTTAAGTGTTGTAGAGTACCGTCTAGTGGCACTTATTATAGAGATGATTTATTGTTTTTACCCTAACTTTAACTTAACCTCGAACTCAACCTTAAGCTATGGAAATCACTATGCGCTATTTTAAAATAATAAAAAAAACTCTTCCTATATTCTTAAGTTTTTTCTTTACGCTACCTAGTTACAGCTATAGCCAACAGAGTACAGATAAAGTTTACATCGTTGGTGTTGTTCCTCAGTACGCCATTAAAGTTATTCATAGTATTTGGTTACCGATTTTAAAAGAGCTTGAAAAGGAAACGGGACTCAAGTTTAAAATTAAGGGATCTCCTAACATACCTGCTTTTGAAAAATCAATGCATGCTGGTGAGTACGACTTTGTTTATATGAACCCTTACCACCTAGTTTGGTCTCAAGATACCCAAAAATATGTTCCCTTAGTGCGAGACCATGGCAGGCAGTTAAATGGTGTCCTAGTGGTACGTAAAGACTCATCCATTACTGATGTTAAGCAACTTGATGGAAAAACTATCGCTTTTCCTTCCCCAAACGCGCTCGGCGCATCATTATTAATGAGAGCTGAATTAAATAAAAAACATAACATTAGCATTACGCCACGCTATGTTAACAGCCATGATTCCGTGTTTTTAAATGTTGTATTCAAACAAACAGATGCTGGTGGTGCTGTTCAGAGAACACTTAGTAAGCAACAAAGTAAAATTAAAGATCAACTGAAAGTGCTTTATCGCACGGAAAAAGTTAATCCACATCCGTTTGCAAGTCATCCAAGAATTAGTAAAGCAATTGCTGATAGTGTTCAAAAAGGCTTGATGGCAATATCAAAAGATGAAAACGTCAATAAGCTTTTGAGTAAGATCCCAATGAAGAACATGGGCTTAGCTACATTAGACGATTACGATTATGTCAAACAGTTAGGTCTTGATGAATTTCGTGTAGGTAACTACCACAAATGAAGCTGAGCTATAAATTAATTGTTCCAATTTTAACGGGTTATATTGCTATAGGCTCGTTAGTGCATTTTTTATGGATGCCTAAGCTTCTATCTGATGACCAACAGTATTTTATAGCGAGTCAGAACGACATTGTTAAAAGCATAATACCAGAGATTAATCGCAGCTTACTCTCTGGAGACCTAGCTACGTTACATATGTTCCTAGATGCTCAAATGCAGATCCACAAACAATCTTGGGGACAATTACAAGTAAAAGACTCGGCAGGGTTATTAATCTACCCTTTTGAAAAAGTTAGTTTTTCAGTTAATAAAAATACCACTGAGATAAGTATAGCGTTAAGTTATTTAGAGGAGGAGCTAGGGACAGTATTTGTATTAACTGACTGGAGTAAAAAGAGACTCGCAATTGAAACCGAATTAAATCTCTTAGAATTTACTATATTATTCATTTTTGGTGTCATTATTATCACTGGCATTATTTTTCAAAACTATCAAATTAGAAAACCACTCGTCAGATTAACCGACGCGATTACTGAGTTAGCTAAAGGGGATTTTAATTTAGATCATTTAAACGTGAGTAATGATGAAATTGGTCAACTTACTCATGCCTTTCAACAGATGATTATAATACGCCTACAAGCCGAAAAAACGCTAAGAAGAAGTGAATATCATACCAGACTGTTGATGAATGCAGCTCCAGACTTGATATGGTTAAAAGATATTGATGGGGTTTATCTATTTTGCAATGTAGTATTTGAGAGGTTTTTTGGCGCCAAAGAAATAGATATTATCGGTAAGACAGATTACGACTTTGTCGATAAAGAGCTGGCAGATTTTTTCCGAAAAAATGACCAGCGTGCGATGTACGCTAATACAGCTCTTCCCAACGAAGAAAAACTAACTTTTTCAGAGGGTGGTTACCGTGGGTTATTCGAAACCATCAAAACACCTGTCTTAGATGGAAAAGGTAAGCTCTTTGGCGTGCTAGGTATCGCCCGCGATATAACCGAGCGAAGACGCTTAGAAGAACGGCTTCAAATCCACCAACATATGGACTCCATTGGCACTCTTGCAGGCGGTATAGCACATGATTTTAACAATATACTCGCAGCTGTAACTGGGAATTTAGAACTGCTTAGTATGAGTAATGAAAACTTTAACGAAAAGCAAAAATTATTTCTTGAAAGAACAAGAACGAGCACTAACCGAGCCGTCGAACTGACAAAACAATTTCAGTCACTTTCATCTTCACATCTTGATAATGATATGACCATTGATATTTATGATGTAGTAGAAGAAGTCTTCGACTTAATTACTGAAACCACTAACAAACTAATAATAAAAGAAATTAAATTCAATAAAGGTGAGTTTTTTATAACGGGTAATCATGGAGAATTACATCAGGTATTATTAAACCTTGCGACCAACTCAATACATTCCTTAGAAGAGAGAGAAGTCACGAATAATGATTATATTCAGATAGCCGCAGAGAGTTATCAAGTATCAAGCGGTGATAGCATTAAATTGATAGAAGGTGATTATGTACACCTGTCCTTTAAAGATTCAGGAAGTGGAATGTCTGCTGAAGTTATGAAGAAAGCCTTCGAGCCAATGTTTACGACTAAGGATAAAGACAGTAACAAAGGGCAGGGACTTGGCCTTGCAATGGTGTATAATATCATCACAAAACATCATCATGGCTTTATCGAAATAGAAAGTGCGCAAGGTAAAGGAGCCACCTTTCATATCTACCTGTTGAAAGCTCATATTGAAATCCCAACAGAGAGTAAAAAACCAGTTGCCCTAAAGCGTGGTATAGAAACCATATTGGTCGTTGATGATGATGAAATGATTACAGATATAGCTGAGGAAATGCTGACAAGCATTGGCTATAGCGTACTAATAGCAAATGGTGGTATAGAAGCGTTAAAAATTTATGCACAACAGATGGACTTAATCTCTGCAGTTATTTTAGATCTAAATATGCCTCAGATGTCGGGAAAGAAAGTATTCGAAGAGATGCTTAAAATAAATCATGAGGTAAAAGTTATTATTTCATCAGGTTACGGTGAAGAACGTTCGAATCAAGGTGTCTTAGCAGACGCTAGAGGAAACTTAAGTAAGCCTTACGGGGCAAAAGATTTATCACGAGTTGTACGGGATGTTCTAGATTCCTAGTTCTGTACTGACCGTCTGCTCTTAGCTCAGGCTGTGTGAAAACTCCCAGAGTAAAATTGTCATGCGATACTACGTGAGTTAACAGTTAATTTTACCTAAAAAGTTCTACATAATTTAATCTACGGAGCTTTTTTCCTTTGATATTATCCAATAAAGCAACTTTGAAATAGTTTTCACACATAGATGGTCGCCCCCCCATTTACCAAGCCTTCATTTCATGATTTCAAGAGGGTTAAGATTGCAGCCATAGATCCGGACTTTATTCGGGGCTATTTGCCCCTGGTACGTTTATGCCAAACGACCCTTTGCAGGGCCACAAGCAGTATTGGCTTATCTATCCCGATATACACATCGGGTTGCCATCGCGAATTCTCGGCTGGTTGCTATGGATAAGCAAACGGTGAGTTTCAAGTGGAAGAACTATCGTGTTAAAGAGCAAAATAGACATCGAACTATGGCGCTGACGCATGATGAGTTTATCCTACGTTTTTTACTGCATGTCTTACCAAGTGGTTTTCACCGTATTCGTCATTACGGTTTGACTGCCAATACAGGTCGTAAGAAGCACTTGGATAGGGCACGGAAATTGTTAAAAGTTAACGTCCCTATAGTGCCATTAGAGAAAGAGATATCGGGTGAAACAAAAGCACATGAGCAAGCACCTACCTTTGTCTGCCCATGTTGTGGTGCAGGCATGATAGTGACAGACGTATTGCTTCATTTGTATTTGCCTCGTGCACCGCCTTATTGCTGAAATAGTGGTGACAGATTGGCAAAGTTAAATTATCGGGAATGGAGATAAGGGCTAGCCTGGTTCGGTTTACCCACAATTGCCGAAAAGGACTAAAATAAAATAGTATTAGGGGAAATATCTCAGTGAAAAACACGTTGAAGCAACGTAAATTAATATTGATAAAGTATTTTACCCACCAAGTGCGTAATAACATGATGGCGATCGTCATTAACTTAAGGATAAATTTCCGATTTACAATAAGTTATCTAGTTGCTAACCTAACGAAGAATTAAAAACTTAGAGACTGTCCCTATGAACTGTTCACCATTTAATTCAAGTAGTACAAAAACTAACCAGCAAGATTCATTCAACTGAATTTTTACAAAAATATCTTAAAAATCCTACCGATTTCACTCGAAACCGAACGCTTACTTTTCCTCGTTTAATAAGTTTTATGTTGAATGCTTTTAACGGTTCAATTCAAGCTGAACTTTGTCGGTTTTTTAATGTTATCGATGATAGTTATTTATCGACAAAATCAATGAGTACCGCTGCCTTTTGTAAAGCAAGAATGAAACTATCTCACCAGGCTTTTATTGAATTAAACGATGATTTAGTTCAAACGTTCTATCAAGCTGCAACCATTGATAAATGGCAAGGCCATAGACTGTTAGCTGTTGATGGCTCAGTCACACAATTACCTAAAACTGACAAACTACTTAAGCATTTTGGTAAAGCTCGTTCACATGCTGATATGCCTGCCGTGCGTCTTTTGGAAAATAACGTGTGACTTTGCCACCCAATTGCATCGACTATGGCCACTCAATTACATACGCGTTGCCACATAATAAATGACAAATATTCTATAAAGCAGTCATTATATTGATTAGACGAAAGGCCGCTTGGAGCCTAAAGCGGTCATTAACAGCGATAGGTTTTGAGCATTTTACTGTTAAAAAGATGTATGACAATTTTTCCAGATAGATAACTACGCCATCATAAAGGTCGTTCACCAGATGACTTCAAAGCCCGCTAGACAGAAGCGTTTAGGACAGAAATATATATACTTTCTTGATGAAATTTACGGCTTGCGGGTCTAGTAGTAATATCTAACTAAAATAATATTTAGACTGTTTACTTGGACTAGAAATCGTGTTCAAAGCTTTAGTTGAAATAAATTTTAGGTCGGGAATTTTTAACCCTATGTTATTTAATTGACTTATATTAATAGAGCTTATACCTTAGTAATCATAATAATAAAGGGATTTAATCAATGTATTCATCAAAGCTGTGCAAGCTATCAAGCTTGCTTCTCGTCCTATCCATACTTTCTGCTTGTGGCGGAGGTGGAAGCTCAGATTCTGGAGGCGGAACAATACCTCCAGCTACAAATTTAGCTCCATCAGCAAATGCTGGTATCGATCAATCTGTAGATGAAAATACTGAAGTGACACTTTCAGGCTCTGGTACTGATTCAGATGGCTCTGTCTCTAGTTATAGCTGGGAACAAACGTCAGGAACTTCTGTTACGTTGGCAAATGATAAAGCGGCAACAGCAAGCTATACAGCCCCTGATATCAATGCAGATGAAACACTAGCATTTAAGTTAACCGTTACCGATGATGATGGAGCAACTTCAAGTGACAGTGTTAACATATTTACACAGCGTGTAAATCAGCTACCAACAGTCAATGCAGGTGAAGACCACACTGTTGATGAACAAACTGAAATCACTTTATCTTCAGCGGTTAATGACATCGATGGTAGTATTAGTGAATATGTTTGGACTCAAGTAAGCGGTGATGTATATGTCCCATTTCAAGGAAATACAACTAATAACTTCACATTTACAAGCCCAAAAACTGATATAGGTGATTTAACTTTAACATTTAGATTATCAGTTACAGATAATGAAAATGGCACATCAAGTGATGATGTTGTCGTTCAAGTTATAGATTTACCATCAGCAGCAGAAGAAATAGATTCCGATGGTGATGGTGTCCCTGATGTTGATGATTTATTCCCGAGTAATATCCTCGAATATGCCGACAGTGATTTAGATGGCTTGGGTGACAATACCGATAATTGTCCATTTACGGCCAATCCAGAACAGTCGGACACAAATTCTAATGGTGTGGGCGACCTATGTGAACGAGAAAAGGTATTAGTCAGTGGGGTATTCTTAGACTCCCCAACATCTGGTTTATATTATACCAATAATAATGGAGTGTATGGCACCACTAATGTAAACGGCTCTTTTCAATGTTATTCAGGCGATACTGTTATCTTTAGTGTCGGTGAAAATGGACCCTCGCTAGGTCAAACACAATGTAACGAATTAGTTAGCCCGTTTGAGTTAAATGAGGGTGATGAAAGTTTTGATAACTATACTAGAGCAGTTTCAATTGCGAGATTGTTACAATCATTAGATGAAGATAATAATCCAAGTAATGGCATTACTATCACACCTAACACAATAGAACGAATGACAGATACTTCATTCTCCTTAAATACAAAAGATGAATTTGAAACAGAACTCGTAAGTTGGCTTGATGCAAATCAAGACTTAGATTTACGTATCGTAACATTAGCTGATGCGGTATCACACGTACGAGATACGCTCGAAAATAATCCTTTATTCATAAATCAAGTCTGTGAGTACTATTCCACAGGGTTAGAGAGCAAATTAAAACAATATAATCCAGCACCAAACTGCAATGCTTACAAAATGAGTTACTTATTTGATGCTTATATCGCGCCTCAATATTCAAAAGAAATACAACTAATACAAATCCTACAAGATGAAATAGTGTCTGATGTTAAAAAAGTAAAAGACGCAAACATTTCTTTGGTTATTATAGGTAATAGAATTAATGATACCATCTCGAATGCTGCAAGTTTCGATAAATTAAGCGAAAGTGGTAGGGGTATAGCAGCAAAGTTAATTTTGCAAAACACCGTTATATTGAATGAATTTGTTGAAGACATAATGCCATTTATTATGGAAAGTGCTGATTTAACTGATTCTGATAAAAAGCAGATTGAACAATACCGACAGCTAACCACCAAAACACTTTCATTTATTTTGAAAACAGAAAGCTGTTATCAAAGTGCAAAAGAAGACGGTGGACTTTTCAACTTAAAATGTACCGATGCTCTGATAGCTTATATAGCGACATTAAAAAAACTTATAGCGACATACGATATTGATGATAATGATAAAAAGATTTATTACACATTTTTAGACAATATAGTTGTTACTTTGAAAGCAGGGAAAAGCATAACCCTAATTGCAAATATTTTCATAGAATATGACGAATTAATTTCAAATTTACCTGATGCTAACTTTAAAAACCTTAAAAATATAGCCAAAGGTAAAGATATACTAAAGCTCGCAGCATCATCAAAGCAACTCATTGACTTAGCATTAATCCCAAAAAATAAAGATGAAACGGTTTCTAATGACATTAGAAATGGTATTAGTGACACACTGGGTAATGTATTAAATACTGCGGGGTGTTGGTTGCCAGCAAAAGACGGCTATTCATTTCAAAGCAAATCAAAAGCTTGTATAAACGCAGTTACAGGAGTAGCTAAGCAAGCAATAAACGGCCTTTATGCTATTAATGCTACATTTCGCCTTGATAATGTTAGTGAGTTGCGTAACAACGCTAATATTTCTTACGATGCATTAAATACCTATGTACTTTATGGCGGTAACTTAGACTTAATGCAAAAAGCTAATTATCCGCTTAGTAGTCTTACTATTGCAGATGAAATATTGTATTTAGAAGAGATTTCATCAAGACTTTCACTCGAAAATGGCTGGATATTTACTGACTATAACAAATCTCAATTGATAGATGATTTTGACGACAAGTTATATCAGTTATTAATTTTAAATGGCAGTAACAGTAGTGAAACCGATTGGGAATCTGTATTAGTCGTCGATGCACCTAGTAGAATGTTTGTTAATCAACTTTATCAAATTGATTTAAAGGCTAATATATATGTTCCTTATTTCAATAATGTTTTAGACAAAGATGCCTCAGGTATCCGTGTTTTATGTTCTTCAGAAAATAGTAATTATTCTAAATTATCTCAATATGAATATATTCATCAGCTAGCAAGCCGTGACAACATCGTTACGTCTTTTGAATTAGAAATGTTACAAACAGGCGTTAGTAGCTTAATGTGTGAAGTTCGTAGCAGTAGCAGTGAAGGTGGCCGCATACTCAGCAAACGCAATATAACAATTGCCGTTGTAGAGCCAAGCGATTCTACAGACCTAGATGAAAATGCTTTAAAGGTCGTAAAAGGTGTAAGTTTCTCTGATTTAACTTTAGCGAAATGTGTACAAAGTCATGTAGATACAACAGGCATTAATAATTTAGCTGACCTACAAGTGTTAAGTTGCAATGATCAACAAATAATCAATGCTCAAGGCCTAGAATTTTTAACGGGACTAAATTCGTTAGATTTATCAAGAAATTCATTAACTAAAATAGATTTGAGTACCTTAACAAACCTTGAGAAATTAAATTTAACTGAAAATAGTTTGACTGAAATTAATGTTACTACTAATACTCAATTAGAAGAGCTTAATTTGTCATTTAATCAGCTTGAAAGTGTAGACCTTCAATCAAACGTTAATTTAACCTTTTTAAATGTAGGCAATAATAAGCTACAAACACTTGATATAAGTAAAAACAAAAATATCATTTCACTTTCTGCGTCAAGTAACCAGCTTAAAGAGATAGACCTAACCAATAACACAGTATTAGTTGAATTAGATCTTATGTTCAATGAATTCCAAAACATAAATATCAATAATAACGTTTTGCTACAAGTGTTACTTCTTTCAAATAATAGTTTAAACGAGATAGATCTTAGTAATAATACCGAGTTAACGAATCTATTAATAAATAGTAATAACTTAACCACAATTGCTATCCCACAAACCGCCCCGTTAGAACATCTTAGAATTGACGACAATCCATTAACGCAAGCAACTATTGATTATTTACTTGCACTCCCTGGCTATGGTTTTTCTTGGGAGGTACCTGAAAATGGTACGCCAGAAGTTGTCTCTATAATACCTTTAGCTGCATATGTTGACACTCCAACCCCATTTACTATTACAGGTATAAATTTCCCAGAAACCATGAGTGCTGAAATACAAGGTGCACTTTGTGACGAGAAAGTTTTAGTGTCATCAACAAGCTATACCATGATGTGTCAAAGCGATACAGAAGGTGATTCAACACTAACCGTCTATGAAATAGAAGACTTAGTAATGGCAAACGGAACGCATTCGATAGAAATCACAGATATTCCAGTGGTACCACCTACTTTAATCCCCAAGTTTATCGACCTTAATCCAAGAACTGTCATATCAGGCACTTCAGATGTACTCTTTGCAGTAAGTGGTACTAACCTACCAAATACTTTAGCCATGGCTCTTGAACATTCAGATACGTGTACATCAGTAACCTTAAACAGCGCAGGAACAGCAGCGACAATTACCTGCGACATACCTGAAACAGAACTAACGCAATTAAAATTTTATGTAAAAAATAAACCTGGTGCCGAAGGTGGAGATATCATCACAGGTGCTAATAACCTAACTATTAACATTACGCAACCAGATGTAGCGGTTGCTTATACCTTTGATTACCCTTTAGGTCATAAAGGTATAGATGATAACGGTGCTGTTATTGAATTTTCAGAGCAACTCTCAATAGAATCGAATAGCGCCTATGAGACACAAATAGGAATTGAAGATAATCATAGTCGCTCGTGTAATGGAGATAACACAGAATGTTCGGCAGATTACGTATCATCAAGCTGGCGTAATGCGCAAGATGTTGGGAGTTATTACAGCTATTTTACTGGGTTACATCCAGGTGAAGATTGGAATAAAGGTTCGAGTGACAGTGATGCTGGTGAGCCAGTATACGCAGTGGCGAATGGTGAACTCTTTGGTATTCGTTCTAGTTATAGTACGCCGCAGAAAGGAGCGTGGACTATTGCTATCAAACATACCTTACAAGATAGCAGTGAAATTTACTCAGTTTACACGCATGTTACTGCATTATCAGAAGTCGATGGTGCAATATCCTCAAACACTGATAGCTTTAGCCTTCCTCAAGCTATAACTAAAGGCCAAATGATTGGTCGAATTGCGAAAGGTAATAATTCAGTAGAGGGAATGACATTATCCCCTTCACATCTTCATTTTGAATTAAGAAATAAATCGCCAGGTACTATTAGCGATTTATGGAATACTCAAGATGGCTATGCTAGTGGCTATTTTCAAACAGCAAACGATAGCGCTTCAATTATTGCTGGTATGATTAGCATGCAAAATCTTGGCGTAATAGACCCGTCAGATTTTATAAAAGCACATAGAACAGTTACTACTGTTCCTAACAACAATATAGTATTGGGTGTTACCTTTATCGACGCAGCATTTGCTGCTTGTGTACAAGAGCATGTTACCGCTCAAGCTAGCTCAGCACTAGCTGATTTAACTTTACTTGATTGTAGTAACCGCAATATAGTAAATGTTAGCGAACTAAGTTATATGACGGGTCTTGTCAGCCTTGATTTGCACGACAATCCAATAGTTGAAATCAATTTAGATGCTAACCAAGCATTAAATACCGTTAATCTACAAAGTACAGACTTGTCACAAACTACCTTAGATTATTTGGCGACCGTCAATTGGGTAGCTAGCCTAAATTACTCAAGTAATGAGCCACCTCAATATGATACCACGTCTTTCATCACGATTTGGCGAGTTGAAGATAACCAACAAATAACCATTCCAGTAAATTATGACTATGAGTATGACTACACTGTTGATTGGGGAGATGGCAGCCCCATAACCACCGAAAATGGTTATGCTACACATGAATATACAAGCGCAGGAGAATACACGGTAAAAATAGCGGGTACTTTCCCCGTTATCGAATTGATTATTTCTAGCTCTAAAGATTTGATTTTTAGCATTGAACAGTGGGGGAACATTCAATGGCAATCAATGAGAGGGGCATTTGCTAATTGCGTTAACTTGAAAATTAATGCCGTAGATGCTCCCGATTTAACTGCTGTGACAGATATGAGCTTTATGTTTTACAAAGCTGACGCTTTTAATGGCGACTTATCCAATTGGGATGTTAGCTCTGTGACAAATATGTTCGGCCTGTTCTATGGTGCACAAAACTTCAATAGTGATTTATCCAATTGGGATGTTAGTGCGGTGACTAATATGGGGAGAATGTTTTACTATGCAGAAAGCTTCAATAGTGATTTATCAAATTGGGATGTTAGCTCTGTGACTAATATGGGCGGCCTGTTCTATGTTACACAAAACTTCAATGGCGATCTATCAAATTGGGATGTTAGCTCTGTGACTGATATGAGATACATGTTCGATGGTCTAGCTCTCTCTAATAGTGATTTATCCAATTGGGATGTTAGCTCTGTGACTAATATGGAGGGCATGTTTTATGGCATAAGTAGCTTTAATGACGATATATCCAATTGGGACGTCAGCGCTGTGACTAATATGAGCAGTATGTTTTCTGGTTCACGAAGCTTCAATGGCGATTTATCCAATTGGGATGTCAGTGCTGTGACTGATATGAGCTTCATGTTTTTTGGCTCAGATAGCTTTAATGGCGATATATCCAATTGGGACGTCAGCGCTGTGACTGATATGAGCCACATGTTTTATCAAGCTGAAAGTTTTAATGGCGACTTATCCAGTTGGGATGTCAGCGCTGTAACTGATATGAGAGACATGTTTTATGGCATAAGTAGCTTTAATGACGATATATCCAATTGGGATGTCAGTGCTGTAACTAATATGGAGGGCATGTTTTATGGTTCACGAAGCTTCAACGGCGATTTATCCAATTGGGATGTCAGTGCTGTAACTAATATGGAGGGCATGTTTTATGGTTCACGAAGCTTCAACGGCGATTTATCAAGCTGGGATGTCAGCGGTGTGACTGATATGAGCTTCATGTTTTATGGCTCAGATAGCTTTAATGGCGATATATCCAATTGGGCCGTCAGCGCTGTGACTGATATGGAGAGTATGTTTGCTGGCGCTTCAACCTTTGATGGCGATTTATCAAGCTGGGACGTGAGCGCTGTGACTGATATGAACAGTATGTTTTATAACGCAGATAGCTTTAATGGCGATATATCCAATTGGGCCGTCAGCGCTGTGACTGATATGAGCTACATGTTTTATAACGCAGATAGCTTTAATGGCGATATATCCAATTGGGATGTATCGAAGGTAGAGTCTCATGAATATTTCTCTAATAGCGGCTTAGTCACTGAACCTATTTGGCCTTACACCGTAAGTGAACCTAACTTAGTTGCTGAAATTAATGTTGAAAAAACAGAGTATAGTACAGGCGAATCAATAAACTTTACGGGTGTGTTCAGAAACATAGGAGATGATTCCACGCCTCAAGCTAACTTAACATTCTATAACTCTGAAGATAATGTTATTACGGCCACAGATACTGAAATAGTTATTGGTGAATTTACCTTTCTGTTGTTGCCTGATGAAGTTAAAACGACTAATGGTTATTCAATCGGTACATCTGGTGAGTATTACTTTGGTGTGTGTGTTGAGGTTATAGCAGGTGAATCAAACACAGGCGATAACTGCTCTAATGCCATACAAATAGTCGTTAATTAACAAACGGTAAACTACCGAGGAAAGCCACATTTAATTCACTAATTGGATGTTAAATGTGGTGACAAAATCGTGTTTAGTAATGCCATAGACTACTTTTAAAATTAGAGTGGTAGCACCAAAATTATATTTGAAATAATAGGGTTAATATCGATATGACTTTAACCCTATTATTAATAAAAATTAGATATTACCCATGAATATCAGGCTTACTTCCTAAATTTGTATTGAAAAGTCATTATACTTCTTGACTCACCTAGCTATCAATTATGACAAAAGTGCCTTAAGCTTCGACTTGAATTTAGAGAAAGCGAATGACCGCTTTGTCGGAAAAGTGACTATTCTGGCAAGTAATAATTTCAGTTATTTTTGAGCCTAATATATTCCTTAGTAACCGTATCATTTGACTCATTAACCACAACTCAGCATACTTATTCATAAGGATAATTTAAATCTAAAAATGACGGACTATGACCATTCTTAAAACAGTTAAAATTCTCACTATTATCCCATGCTTATTCATCTTAATTTCATATTTCAACTCATCAATTGCCGATGATAAGAACAATCAGAGTATTAAAGTGGTAAGTCTAGATCAGGAGTTTATACAATATGTTCCTGAAACCAAGTTTACTATATGTGATGGCCTAGGTGATGCCTGTAAAAAGTTTTATATCGGCTTTTATCTGTCGAAGACAGAATCCAACACATCGTTAGCGCTAAAATATCTTTTAGCTGCTTATGAAAGCGGTATTGAAAATATACTAATCGATGAACCGGAAGCAAGAGATATCTACTTAACAATGACTATAGGGTCACTCTACCGTCTAAAAAATGATCTTGATAATGCGATAAAGTATACCCTGCGCTCAATAAAAGCAGGAAATGAAATTAATAGGTGTTACCTAGGTATGTTATATGACGATCAGGGTCAATATAAACAGGCTTATGAAACGGTTATAAAAGGCCATTACCCTGATTGTTATACTCTACTTGGTATATATGCTTTTAATGGTATCTATATAAATGAAGATAAAGAGCTTGCTGGAAAGTATTGGAAAAAGGCCTATGGCGATGATAGATATGGTTCGATTGAAAATGCAAATATGGCATTATATTATGAACAAACAATCGACAATAAGAAATATAAGTTTCACCTACTTAAAGCTGCGAAAACAGGCGACAGCAATGCTTTAGAAGCTTTAACAAATTCACGGTTAAATGGGGTAGCTGCGACAAAGTTATTTATTGAAGAGTCTATGGGGAGCCAGTATTGGGCTGTTTCAACAATAAAACAGAGGGTTTTTACATCAGGCTATGACTTTTATTACCGATTGAAGTATATGTTTAACCATGAAAAAAATAGACCTTGGATCAGAGACTATGATTATAATGAAAAAATCTGGGAAGAAAAGAATCAAGATGTAGAAAAATTTGTGAGAGGCAAGAGCGCCTTTATTTTTGAAGATAAAAAAATAGTATTTGAATCGACGCTCACCCAAAAAAATAGAGGCACGGTATTCGCAAAAGAGCTACAACTATTGTATGAAATATGGCTTGTTGATTTAAGCGGTGGTAAGGATGTGATTAAGCTTCATCATGAATTAGTCGGTAGATTGGTTGTGAATAATAGCTTTAAGTACCATCGAAATTTTATCCTATACGAATACGGTTTTGTTTGGTATGCGACATATAATAACATTACAAACAAGCTATACGTTGAAATACGTATTCCTGATAAGTCATAACTTGCTGTGTAATTTTGATATGTACAATCATATGGACAGCTTAAATATGTTTATAATAAGTAAGTATATAATTTGATAAATCAAGGTTTTAATGACATTGTCGGAGAAAGCGACTATTACAGCAAATAAGAACAATTGTCACTTTAGAGGCCTATTGCGGACATTAAGATTTGGTGAAACCATTATCATATATAGGTGAATATTAACCGAAATTTACTGTTCACTTGTTAGGCAGGTTTAAGCTCATAGACCTGCCGTTGATCTGTCATCACTTAATCTTAATTTAGAGCCTGATATAGTCTGATGATATTAGTTTTTGTTGCTCTAAAAGCTTAAAGGTCTCTCCTAATAAATGGGCTAAAAAATAACCTTTTAGGTTTTAAACCTTTTTTAGTTCTGCTAGTCTGAATTATTGGACTTAAATCAACTTAAACATCAAAAATAAAAAGGATTTAAAATGAAAAAATCAATTATGAGTGCAATCGTTTTCGTAATGTTAATTGCAAGTGGCGCTCCAAAAGCTTCAATGTCTTATGAGTGTTGGGCGTATGTTGGAGGAAGTCCTAGTAAAATGGTTCATGTATCTGCTGATAGCTCTTCTGAAGCAGTAAAATTAGCTAAGAAGAAAATGGATAAGCTAAAAATAAAATATAATTCTGTTAAGTGTAAATAAGGAAAATTATGGCTTTATCTGTATTTTTATTATTTTGCAAAATGACTAGATGTTTGATCATTTCTTTAAACAAATAAATGAATTATTATAATAGGGTTATTATTTAAAAATACTAACCCTGTAATTAGATCATTATTACAAATAAGTACATTAACTATTTTATAATTTGAGGGATTTTCCATCTTTTTCGACAGATAGACACTTTTTGTAGTTATTCACTTTCTCGTTAAATTCCTCCACCTTATATAATATGACGGTATTTTCAATACTGTTATCTCCAATATTTTTATCGAGTACAGCATATACAGTTATACCTAATTTAAAATATCTTTCATTATGTTTGTATAATAACTTCTGACCACTTCCATTACAAAGCTCTCCAGCAACTCCCATGATACCCTCATAGAAACAATGCTTTATGTTTTTATTTCCAATTTTAATTCTAATTGCGTTTAATATATCGTTTGCATAATACTTTTTATCAAGGTTTTGATATATTTTTATACCTGTTGGAAATCCACTGCCACTAGAGTAGTACGCTTCAATTTGTCCTATACCATCGCCAAGAAAAACAGGGCCATTTATGCCATTAAAGCCATTGTAGCCTTTATAAGTATTACCTGACAGATAAACGTAAGCACCATTCCACTTTCCATTTGCAAACGCACGATCATCTCTATCACCCCAATGATTTTCCTTATCTCCAGGCAAGTATCTTGATAATGAAAATTCTTTTACAAAACTATCATACGTTGTAGAAGACCTAAAAAATAAATTATTAGTTTCCTTATTTAGAAAATTTATAACTTCTTTAGTTGGAGGTTTAAATTCACTTTCCTTCCAATTTTCAATTTTACATTTTGTACTTACAATTTTAGCCTTTTCATTAGTGCCCTCCTTTTGCTCAGAACAACTCATGAGAAATAGTATTATAAATAATGATAAATATTTTTTATTTTTGTTAAACATTGGCTCATCCGTTAGAATTGATAATAAACGTCGAGTCTATTATTTTTTAAAGAAAAACTGTTGTAATAGGCATTACAATATAATAAAAAATATTATACAAGTTTATATTCCATCTCGATCTAAAAATTGTATTTACTAACTAGTAAATACAAACCACAAGAAAAATTTAGATACTTATGAAACCGTCGATAATAACTATTATCGACGGTTTGTTATTGCCATTATTTTGTTTGAACACATAAATTACTAATTAGCTTAATGTCCGGTTTGTCGGAACTCCTGCCGTAGAATTTAGATTTGTTAACGGCAATTCAGAGCCTATTGCGGTCATTGAGCTTCTGTGAAACAAAGAGCATATTTAAGGTGATTTAAACTGAAATACGATGGTTTTTTGTGGGGCTGGTTTAAGCTCATTGCAGTCGTAGGCGTTTGGTCTCTGGACGCTCGCTATTGCCAGAAAGGAAACATAGCAAAGTGCAAAAGTTGCACTTTTCTCACTATCACTAAAATACGATAGGTGACCTTAATAATAATCATATTTTAATACTTTGTTTGTTCTTACCCCATAGAATTTTAACCTTAACTTCTGAGCAATACAAAACTCCACTTTAGTTACCATTATTTAAGCAAATCTTAGGACGATAACTGTCCGTCTCTTCTTTTATCATTCAGTGGCTATTTTCCATAAAAGGTTACTGATTATGTTTTCAAAGTATTCCAACATTATTCCTAATAATTATTTAAAAAAACAATTTACTTTCGAAAATGGAAATAACTTTCCGCTGCAAAAATTACTATTGGATGAAGAGGCATTAGCCCCAATGTTGCTGTTACAAGCATTGCATCTTGCCGAAAGTGCGAAAATTGAATTAGGAATTAAAGTAGAGTTCATCGCAAAGCATACTGAAGCGTTTGTTCTTCAAATAGATGAATTTTGTGACTCTGAACAAACCCACTTTGAACGTAAGGCTTTGGAGCGATTGTTACATATTTCAGCAAAAGACTTTTTATCATTAAAGTTCCCTGATGGAAATGATGATTTTGCCAATGAAAATATCGCTAATGAATTCTGTCATTTCTATCGTGAATTTTTACTTAATCAATATGAGCCATATGAAAGTATCGAAGATACCTCATTTATCGTAAAGGTATACGAAGGATACCAAAAAAGCATATATCAACAACCATGTTCACTTATCGGTTCTTCACTCAATCAACCCTGTCGAACAGTGGATCAATTGGAACTGTTAGTCGAAACTAGAAAAGATATTCAATTTGATAGCGATGGTACCGATATAGATTTTGAGTATGAATTATTAAATAATACAGAAGAAAAAATACAATTAATTGAAAAGGCATCGTTCACTCTAAAAGATGTATTGGGTAACCCCTCATCTTCATTTACATCATTTATTGAACGCTTACAGCTTATTTCTAAAAGCATGTACAAGAACAAGTCTTTAGATGAACTTGCTGTATTATCGGCTATATCAACATCACGTCACAATAGAGATATATTTTCATCAGCTTTGAAGGTAAAGCATGATCTGATGTTTCCTAAAAAAGTTAACTTATTCCTGCAAAATGTGAGTGATAGCATTGATCCTAGGTTGTATTCAAGTGGTGAAGATGAAGGGAAAAGCTGGTTTCAATCTGATCTTAAAAAAATATCTTATAAATCATTCAGTAATGACTTGGTCAAGTTCATTTTGGACTCTGTTCAGTGTAATGATGGAAAATATTCCTTTGACTGTTTGCGAGTAATAGAAGCAATTAAAATAATGGCGTGTAATGATGATTTCCCTATATTTAAGGAGTTCTATCTTTTAAATCAACGGTTAGGCTTGCAAAAAGAAAAGAAATTCATTCTCAAGTCGGTTAAGAAAACGTTAGATAAAACTATCGTTGGTATCGATAATGCGAAACAAGCGCTTATTGATACTTTAAGAGGTCGATTAGAGGGAATTCCTACTGTTCAACGTGGTCCTGTTTTTATTTATGGAGCTTCTGGGGTGGGCAAAACATCGTTAGTTAAATCCTTTGTTAAGGCGGTTAATAAAGAAATGGCAGATAGTTATGATTTTCAGGTAATCAATATGGAGCAGTACCAGCACAAAGGCTCTGCAATGCAACTATTTGGCTCCGGCTTTCAGTATAATATTGCAAACCTCGGCACACTAACAATGCCAACAGAATTTCAACCCAAGCGCGTTATATTGTTTGATGAAATAGAGAAGGCGCATCCGCACACGATAACTTCATTATTAACATTACTGTCAGATCATGAGGCTAAAGATAATTCATCACTGAGAATGGTCGATTTTAGTCAATGCATCTTTGTTTTTACATCTAATTTAGGACAAAATTTTTTTGATTTCAATAACGATATAGCAGTTGATTTTCAATCTGTGTTGGCTGGAGCTTTACCCCCTGAGTTTATTAGCCGAATAGCCTTAGGATATGCCGCCCACTGCAAAATGTTAGCGCCTAATCAACTCATTCAACTTATAGATGAGGTTGCCGAGGAATTAACGAGTAGTACAGAATATTGTCTTGGGAATGATTTATCAAAAGCCATCGCTACTATGGCCGCTTCATTAAGTCCTAGAGCAATATTAGGACAAGCATCTAAATTAATGGCAATTATTGCAAAAGAATTAGATGAGGTTACAGGTGAACTTGAAAATAAAGCGGTCAAGGTTAATTTTACATTTTCGTCGAATGACTCATGTTATATCGATTTTGTAAATCAAAACTACGGCAGAAGTTGGAAAGCTAACTTTTCAATTAACACGCAATGTGCGCAAAACCAAATTAATATTAACATTGTCTTTGATGACCTTAATGTTCTGATCAAGCGTGATGATATGGCTCTTCCATTTTTGAATTTTATTGAGAATTCGACGTCGACTTTTAATGATATTATCGGGCAAAATGAGTCTATTGATCTTTTGACCGATATGGTTGATAAAATGAATCAGCTAAAACCAAATGAACAAAACATTAAGCTACCCAAAGGCATTTTATTATCAGGTAGTCCAGGTACCGGAAAAACTCATCTAGCCCGGGCTGTTGCTAATCGTTATCAAGGTGTATTTATACAGGTTAATGCATCTGAACTTACGATAGGCGATGCTGATAAAAACATCAAATTACTTTTTGATATTGCGCAAAAATATGCGCCTAGTATCATGTTTATAGATGAAATAGAAACTATTACTGCAACGCGAGAGCCAGGTAGACTCGCTCATAACTTAATGGTTAATTCGTTATTAACCCGTCTTGATGGTTTTGATCAGTCGCCAGCTCAAGTTGTTGTTATAGGTGCGACTAATAATCACACAGTTATCGATCCCGCTATTACTCGATCAGGGCGATTAGAACAACTTATAGAGTTAAGCTACCCTAACGAAATTGAGCTGTGCTCCTATATAGAAGACAAGTTGTCAGCTAATAATTTACAAGGATTAAGCAATAGCTTTAAGAACGAAATTACCCAGCAGCTCTCAGGTTTGCCCGTTTTGTCTGTTGAAACAGTATTAAATAATGCGTTCAACCATATCGCTAGTTTTAATACTTCTACTGAACAAGCGTTATCAGAAGCATTAATCAACTTTTTAGCTGGAAATATAAACCTGAATGATATTAGGCACAAAGATGATGAAATATCTATTGCCTATCATGAAGCTGGTCACGCTTTAGCTATCGCTATGCTATTTTCGCCTGAGCATGTTTTTGCCATAGACACTAACAACAGAGGGAAAGTTGAAGGTTTTGTATTAAGTAATAATTATCAACAAACGCATGCAAATAATCGATTGTTAATGAAAAAGGAACTGCAAGTTTATTTAGCGGGTAGAGCGGCTGAACTTTTATTTTGGCAATGTGATGATAGATTAACTTTTGGGACTGCCAATGATATATCCAAGGCAACAAGCTATGTAAAAAAAGCAATTGTGAAGTGTGGTTTATCACTAAACTCACAGATTATTGACTATCAACAGTTCTCTCCAACACAATTAGAGATCCAAGAAGAGGTGAAGTTATGGTTGAACGATGCTCATGAAAAAGTGTCAACTTTATTAAGTGATAATCTCGATACTTTAGAACGTTTAGCCAATGACCTGATAAAGCACAAAACTATATTTAACAATGATTTTAAAAAACTTGTTGAGTATAAAAAAGTATCGAGATTTCATTAATCGGATTTATTCAGCGGAAATAGGTGAAATGGTGATGTTTTAAGGTATTCCTAAGGCTTTAAAAGATCTCGAATATAAAACCGCTTAAACAATAGGGTATTGTGATGACCATAAATCTCTTGGAAGCTTCTTTGATAAATTCAAACTTGATTTTTCAGTGAAATCAGCGTATTATCGGTGTGTTTGTTTAAGTTGGATGACTTAAGCAAACACTATACCTCTATAGTAATAGAGAGGGCTAAGAAGGAATATTAGCTAAAGTCACATGATGTGAAACTAAAGTAAAAGACAGGTAGCAATTAGGGAAATTGCAATAAAGGAATTTATTAACTTCAATGAACGAAGTATATCTGAAGTGGCTAGGAAGCCAGATTTAAAAACAAGATGATAAAGGTGAACATCAGAATTAATATTTTGAGGGTTTACTGCGAATTTTTTATCTCTTTGTTTTTTCTTAACTTTAGGGGCTAATTATGTCAAACAAATCTGAACGTATGTATTACATCCAACAATTTATTCTACCTTCAATCTATCCTTCTTTAGAAAAAAATAAAATATTTAATAAATCTTATAGCACTAATCAAATCTTTAATTTCTTAGATAATTCATTACACCGCACCAGTTTACGAACTGTAAGGCGTGATTTAGAATGCTTAATGGCTTCAAGTCGTATCCATAAGTCTTCTATCAACAACCATTCTAAGTACTACGTTCCTGCTGAATCAAAACACGGCACAATCATAGGCAATCTTCCTCGCCAGCGAACTTTAGTTGCTTCAAATCACGATCTTTCTATCATTAATAATATATCGTCATACAAAACAAATTTTCCTTCTAGTCTAACTGACATCGAGGTAGATGGCCGCTTCATAGAAAAGCATGGTTACCTCTCATTCATTCCAAATCAAGACACTAAAGATAAAGTTAACGTGATAAAAGAAGCACTAAAGCAACAATCTCGTCTGTTATTTGGATATGAAAAACATGCTGACGGTGAAGTGTTGGTTAAAGAAATAAATCCTATTGGTGTTATTAATGACTGTGGAAACTACTTAATAGTAGGGACAAAAGTTGGTCAAGGCATTGAAGGTGAAAGGCGTTATAAAATATCTAAAATGAAAAATATTAAAGTACTTAATAGCGTGAAATTCTTTCCTCAAATATCTCAACAGCAAGCAACGGAAATATTACATAGTGGCCGCGAAGATTACCTTATATCTAGCTCTATCAATAATAAAGTTCATCTTATTTTAAAAAAAGATGCCGCAGATTTATTTTCGGCGGGGTTAATCGATGGCGCAACTGATTGGCAATTTAGATGGCTAGATAAAAAGGAAAAAATAGCCGAATTAACATTTAGTTGTACAATTTCGGTAAATTTTCTTAAAGGGTTACTCTGCTTTGGTTCAGCTATTCAAATAGTCGGACCAAGTTGCTTAAAAGAAGCACTCGCTATTCAAAACCAAGTAGAGCCTCACTCACGTAAAAACGCAATGCATAGCTTGTTTAACTTAAGTTGCTAATCCAAAATCTGTCATTGTTATTACTAAAGATTTAACTAAGGGACTAAACCTGTCCCTACTCTTCTTTATGGTGTTAATCACGGTTACATAGCTCACTAGGGTTAGTACCTAACAAAACATTCGATCAAAATAGGAACTACAATGATAAAAAATATTAATTACTTTCTGCTTTATACTATTCGCATTAACAACAAGAGCAAGCCTTATTGTAGATACAAACAACAACAGTTACATAGATTCATTAACAGGTATTGATTAGATGGATTTCGGCATAAATAACGGCCAATCTTTCGACTATGTTTCAAGCCAGTTTAGCGCGGGTGTTGAATATGATCACTGGCGACTCCCTAACACAGAAGACGTTTATACCATGTGGGCACATGTAGAAAACCTTCCTCCATAATAATCTCCTTACAGTATTACGGGGTTTTCTATGGTTAAAACTAATGTCTCAAAAATAAAGGTGGCATTGCTAAGTGTAAAAAAAATGTAAGGCATAAAAAACAATCTGTTAGTATAACTCGCTTAGTACTTCTTAAGAAAAGTACTGGCTTTATTTGAAACATTTAATGACTTTCAGTGAAGCCTCCGAGTGAAGTGAATAATAAAGTTAGGTAATCTCATAATAAATATTAAAAAGTTTTGATCATACATTTAAAAATGGACTTTTTTTGCAATTAGTAGATATGTTTTAGTCGTAGATACTAGCAGTTTATTTTTAATTATTTCAAATAAAACAGGGAATTAAGCTAGTGAGAACAGTTGTGTTTTGTGAGGAAGTTATTTCATTTCAAGCGGTTTCAAAAGTTAAAACTATTGGAGGTTTTCTCATTTCATATGTTCCTATTGAGTCAGGAAAAATTAATGTAGGATTCAAGCAATGAAAGCGCTTCTAATTATCTATACAGTTTTATATATTCTTCTAGAGGTGGCTTTTAGATCAAGACTTCTTGATGCAATAGGGACTGTGTCTGATCCTTTAACAGTCGGAAGCCTTGAAATAACAGGTAGATTAATTGCGTCTCTAGGATTTTCTGTATTAATCATCTCGAAGTTTGAACTAGGGAAAACAAAAATACATAAGGTTTTTTATAAATCTTTTGTATATGTATTATCATTTGTAGTGTTCTTTTATGCTCAAAAATTTGCAGTAGACTATGCAATATCCCAATTTCCAGATGATTTCAAAAAGAAATCAATTCTTCTTACCACTTTCAAGGAAAATGTTTTCTACGATAAAGATTCTATAGAAGGCATCTCAAAAGACGATGGTACTTCATCTGCCAATGAAAAGATTTTTCTTGCCACACTACCTATTGTAAATGTAGCTAATAAAAAACACATTGATGAATTAAATGATAACTCAAGAAATCTATTCAATAATAACATTCTCGCAAAAATCGATAATGCAGATGATGGATTAGCCCGTTTTGAGAAAAAAGCTATATCAAAAAAAATTATAAGTATATGGTCTAAATATAAGTCAGTTACTCAACAGTCAAACAAACCATCTGCTTATACAAAAAATAAACACAAAAGAATCGCAAATGATAAATACGACTACGCAACAATGGATATTCGACTGTCTTATAAGCGATATAGAGCTTTAATTGGCAAGCTAAAAAGGAAATATGAGTTTCAGGGCTACTACCCTAGTTTCTCTAATAGCCTAGACTCCTTGGATGAGTTTTCTTCTGCTTTTGAAAGAAAGCTTGTTTCTCGGTGGGGAGGTGAAGTGAAATCATTGATGAATGCTGGAAGCGCGGAAGTATCGGGTACTTTAGACAACAAGAATCTTAATTGGAAGCCAACTTTTGAGAGATACAATAAAAAAGTAGTCGCAGCTTCTAAAGGTGTTTGCCTCAAGAGCAATAAAGAGCCTAGGCTTGTGCGAACAGATAGATCTAAGATCTTTTACAACAAATTGGAGCGCACCTCTAAAGATAAAAGTGCAAAATTTGGAGTTGTTACTATCAAAGGGAATAGTCTTTCTCGGTTTTACGAAATAGATAATAGCTCGATTGGAAACAAATTTTCGATTTGCGATATCAGTGCTAGCCAAAGCTTAGTGCGTAATGAACTAACAAAATTAGTAACATATGTAGATAAAAACTTTTTCGGATTTAATAAGAGTCAATTAACTTACTCTAAATTTCTTAAGACAAAATATGGGAAAAAAATAGTATCTCATACCTTTAAAAGATATGGTGTTACCGTCCCATATGGATATGATCACTCAAACAAAAGAGCTTTTTACAAATACTATAAAAGTTCTTTAGCTAATGAGTTACAAACAAGTCTTAATCAACATATGAGTAGTCTTATTGGAATTAGAGCAAATGAATACGTTAACAAATATGGGAATGTACCTAGAAATTTAAATGAGTATGAATTCTATAAGTTGCCAGCGTTCAAGTTGTTTTTACAAAAGACTTTTTGGAATATGCCTACAAAAAATGGATATATTCTAATGGATCATAAAGGTGGAGATTCTTACAAATACTTTACCTATGATCCTAAAAAGGTTTTGAAAAAATATATTAAAAATAGAGAATCATACAATGGAGCATACTTATTTCAAGTTTATAATGGCAAAGTTAGTGATAAAAAAGTCTTGGAAACCTATGCAAAAAGCATTGTAGTTCCAATCTTTGTATTACTTATTTCAACTATTATGATTATTTTTAACATTATAAATCTAATTTCTTTATCTTTAGATACTAGCGGCATCCACAACAAACTTCGTATTTCCTTCGGGATAACAACTTTAATTGTGGTTTTGTCATTCTTCAATAATAACGAAAAATATAACGATTATTATGCTGGATTAGAAAGTAATACGAATAAAGATGTAATTAGAATAGTAAATATTTTGCAGACTTCAAGTCTCTTATTTGACATTGTTGGGATTCTAAATAAGCCTATTAACCATCTTCTTGATAGCGTTATTGAGACATACGTTGTAGATCATGTTGATGGAAATGAATTATTAAAACTATATAAGTAATAAGACAATATAAAGAGCTAATTGATGCCTCAGTTTATAAAAATAAAACAGAAGAACAAATGGATTTATTTAGCGAATAACGTCTATTTTTCAAAAAAATAATATAAAGGAACTTATATGTCAACAATTGCATTGAAAATAGAGGATCTAAAAGCAATATTTGTAACCAACCCAACCGTTCGAAAATTCAAGCACGGTTACTTAGAAAACAAGAAACTATGTTGGTTTCTAATTACTATATTGGTTGTAAGAACATTTTTTGGTAGCTACTATCACATACCAACATCATCAATGAATCCTAATTTGATGGAAGGAGATATTGTGCTTGTAAACAAACTGGCTTATAACGTAAAAATTCCGTTTACTGACGTTTATTTTAAGTTGGGTTCTCCTGAGCGTGGAGACATCATCACGTTTGATAAAAGGGAAATCAACATGGCGAAAAGAATCGTAGCTATTGGTGGTGATACAATCCAATTTATTGACAATAGACTTTATGTTAATAATAAGGTGACAAAATTGGAGAAAACCAATAATGAATTAGTTGATGGTAAAAGATTTAAACGACAAGAGAAATATGAATTCATAGCCTTTAAAGAGACTGATAATCAAGATTATACATATGACATAGTCTATGCAAAGGGATTATCAAAAGAATATTTGAAAAAATTGATTACAAATTCTAAACCTTATGTTGTTCCGAAAGATAGATATTTTGCTTTGGGAGATAATAGAAACTTAAGTAAGGATAGTAGATATCTTGGGACCGTTCATCAGAAGGATATTATTTCAAAGATAGAATATGTGGCCTTTAATTATTATTCAGTGTGGAATTATGTATTTGGAGATATTGATTCGTTGAGACTTTTTGAATCAAAGTAATACAAAAGAGATCGTTTCATATTTTCTACAGAGTAAACACTATCCTAGAAAGGTAAAATTCAAGGAAGATAATTTACTTGTTGGTTATTTAGTAATGGAGGATTAACGATATGAGAAGAACACATCTAGATAATAAATATAAAAAAGTGACTCTAATGTCTACTATTGTGAATGTTTTGGATTTGAGAAAAAACATATTGAGGTTATTTAACCTAATAGTAAGGATTATAGATCACTTTAGTTTTGAAATGAAATTGGCTGAAGAAAAATCAGATCAAAAAAAGCTTGATGAAAATCAGGCCCGCAAAGAAAGAATGGAATATTATGAATTATCAGTGTCACAGAAATATAAGGTATTTGAAACAACAATCAAAAAAAATGCGTTGAACTCAATACAGCGTGGCCTTCTTATTGGTGGAATTTTCGGAGGTATTGTTGTAATGATTAAAGGGGGCGGGAGTGTTGTTGGTATTGGTGACGTGCTCTTTGATATTAGTTTATTTGCAATTATAGGAGCAGTAATTATGGGGATATTGTCGGTAATTATAATAGCAATTAAAGCGCCTGCATGGCTTCATCAACAGACTAAAAATGAACCTGAAGGCCCCCCTATTGAAACAAATATTAAAGAAAAAACTTATCATTCCAAACGATTAAGTAGAAATGAGAAAGTTGATCAAAATAACAGTACAAAGGAGAGAATAAAGCAGCGAATGAAGCAGAGGGAAAAGAGGTTTAGTGATTAAGTCGCTCAGGGCCTTTGCCATAGAACATATGCTGGTGTCAGCTATCTGGGACTTCCCAGTAATATAACTCTAATATTCATTAGAAAATATATTGTGAAAGACTTACTTATAAACTCAGAATGTGAACGGCGGTATGTTTAGGTTTGTTTGTCATCAGCCACCAAAAACAAACCTAGAAGCACCCTCGATGCTATCCGGCTGATGTCGAACAAAGCTCCATTGTGGAAACCGCGTGAACTAGATACTTACTATGGGGATTGTTATATTGTGGTTGGTTGTTATATGAGAAAACACTGAAGTCATTGAAGGTTGATAAGCTATTTTATTGAGCATAAATCACTTTTATGTGGCTTTTCTTAGTTTGAGTATAGTTTATTTTGTCGATTTCTTTTCTTTAGGCAAAGCTACCCCTTATCAAGTATTCGATAATTTTTAATGCCTTGTCACGACTATTAATTCACAAGTTTCATCGGTGGTGCCCGAGGTTTCAACTGACTGATTAATATTTCGTTGATCATCATCGGCCCGCCACATTCTGGGCAGACAAAGATTGGCTCTTGCTTAATAGGCTTTTCTTCAACTAAGTCCTTAGTTTCAGGAATGACTTCAATCACGTTGAGCAATTGACGAACCTTCACCAAATTCTGTTTACAGCCCGTATTGGCGATCAAACCATAGTGACGAATGCGATGAAAACCTGAAGGTAGTGTGTGTAGCAAAAACCTGCGAATAAACTCATCGTTATCTAACGTCATGGTTCGATAACGGCTAGCCGTTTTGGCGCGGTAGTTTTTACAACGAAACGTCACACCATTGCAATCACACTTAACTAAGCGGCTATTCGATATGGCTACTCGATGGGTATAGCGCGACAAGTAGGCGAACACAGCTTTTGGCCCAGCAAAAGGACGCTTAGCATAAACAACCCACTCTTTTTTACGTAATGGGTTAAGCCATTTAGCAAACAATTTCTCATCCTCAAGTGGTTTATCACGGCCGAAAAACATCAGTGAGTTACTTTGATATGCTAGATATAGTTTTTCAAGATACAAACGTCTAAACAATCTCGATAGCACGCGAACAGGGAGAAAGAACCCTGATTTACATGATACCCAGTGCTCACCATCAGCAGATAACCCACCACCAGGAACAATACCATGCACATGTGGGTGATGAGTCATCGCAGAGCCCCACGTATGTAGTACAAATGTCACACCAAGTTTGGCCCCAAGACGTTTTACATCCCCGCCAATCGTCAGTAATGTCTCTGCGGCTACTTTCAACAATAAACCATACATCACCGACTTGTTGTAATACGCTAAGTTGGCAACCTCTTTAGGCAAAGTGAACACCAAGTGATAATAGTCCACGGGCAACAGTTGCGCTTGTCGAGCTTCAAGCCACCTTTTTGCCGAGCTTGCTTGGCACTTTGGGCAATGACGATTACGGCAGGAATTGTAAGATATGTGAGTGTGCTCACATGCTTGGCAACGTAATATATGTCCACCGAGCACTTGCGTTCGACAGTTTTCAATCGCTGACATGACTTTCAATTGACTTAAACTTACATGCCCTTGATGAGTGTCACGCCATTGCTGTCCATGATGACGAAATATATCGGCTATTTCTAATTGAGGACGAGTCATGGTGAATACTCACGACTTGTCCTTATCTTTTGTCTTATCCTTGTTTTCTAAGGCATCGAGTGGACTGATAACTTCACGTAATAAGTTAGTAGCGACTTGCGCGTACAAAGCGGTAGTGCTTAATCGAGAGTGCCCAAGTAACACTTGAATGACGCGAATATCAACATGAGCTTCGAGTAAGTGCGTAGCAAAGCTATGACGTAAAGTATGCATCGAAACTTTCTTTGTTATACCTGCCAGTTTAGCTGTTTCTACACATATTCGGCTTAATTGACGAGCGGACATATGATTAATGGGATCAAGCCCTGGAAACAGCCAACCTTCACGATGCATTTGTCCATACCTATTGGCAAATACCCACCAATGTCGTAAATGCTCATGCAAGGCGGGAGATAGCTTTGCATATCTATCTTTGCTTCCTTTGCCTTGCTCAACACGAAGTACCATACGTTCTTTGTCTACATCACTGACTTTGAGTGATACCACCTCACTAACCCGAAGCCCAGCGCCATAGGCTACAGAGAATGCCGCATGATATTTGGGATGAACAGCAGCCGCAAGAAAGCGTTTCATCTCTTCAAGGTTTAATACGATAGGTAAGTTACGTGCCACGGGTATAGTGTGTAACTTAGAGACAATTTGTGAGTTGTCTAACGTGATTTGATACAAGAATTTCAAGCCAGAAATGATGCCATTAATGGTTGTTCCTGAAACTCCATCATTCACCAAAAACAATTGAAATTCACGCAACTCTTCACGCGTAGCATTCTCAGGTGAATGTTGTAAATACTCACATAAACGATTAATGGCTCGGATGTAAGATATTTGGGTTTTTACGGCAAACTTACGCAGACTCATATCTTCGTTAATGCTCTGACGAAGGACTGGGGGGAAATGTACTGAAATCTTCATAGTAAATACTCCTAGCAAATTGAGGCGGAATACCTCAATACTAAGAGTAGAAAAGAATACAAAAGTTAGAAGTTGATACAGGGCTTGCAAAAAACGCCATTACCGCGCGAGCGGTTTAGTTCTATGGTGGCTTAGTTGTCCATCAATACAAAGCTCGATCTATGTATTAAAGATTCAATAAATAGCCATAAATCCTATTGATATTAATGACCGCTTTGTCGGAAAACCGACCATTAATAGCTATACTTATAGTCCCTTTATAGAAGGATAACTATCATGTATCAAATCATTCCGTACACACCTAAACCTACTTGGAACAAAGGTAAGCTTATAGGGCAAAAGTTACCATTGAAGCTTGAGGAAATATGGTCAATTAGAACTAGGTTAGATATTAGCAACAATCTCAGAGAGCTAACTATGTTTAACCTAGCTCTAGACTGCAAACTCAGAGCATGCGATTTTGTTAAATTGAAAGTTAGAGATATAGCTCATGGGACAACGGTTCAATCTAGAGCAATACTTGTCCAGCAAAAAACAGGCAAGCCAGTTCAGTTTGAAATTACACCCAAAACTAGAGTTGCCATTACGTCTTGGATCAAATCTAATTACTTAAGAACGAGTGATTATCTTTTTCCAAGTCGAGTAAAAAATAGTGAGCATCTATCTACTCGACAATATTCCAGAATAGTAAAACGCTGGGTTACAAGTATTGGACTCGATCCAACTGCGTATGGAACACATTCGATGAGAAGAACGAAAGCATCACTTATTTACAAACGCACTAAGAATTTGAGAGCAGTACAAATTTTATTGGGTCATACCAAGCTAGAAAGTACAGTACGATACCTTGGCGTTGAGGTTGATGATGCGCTTGAACTATCTGAGCATACCGATATTTAGACAATATTCATAATAGGCATGGACGCTTTGAATTTTGAGTTGTTTATTACCGTGTTCTCGCTGGCTTTGGCTGTTATATGATTCAAAATTATTTATTTTGTTAAGGCTAAATAAATATTAAGTTAACTTTTTAATACCACCATCAAACGTTCCTTTATACAAAGCCTCTTCTTTATCAGTATAAATAAAATATTCATCTGAAAATGATGTTGGGGTTCCGTTAGCTTTAGAAGCTCTTTTCTTTAATAATTCCACTGCTTGCTCAAGGTCATCAAATTCATCAATAAAATAATCACTGTAATCATATTGGTCATACCCCAACACCCTATATTTACCATGAGATGCTTTTCGTGAAAATTTATCTATGGTATTTGCATTATCTTTCATGCTGTTATTCATTTTTTTCCTTATAGTTAACCGTCATATATTGAGCAAATAATAATATTTTCATGTTACCATCAATTAATTGATTCGATGTGTTTTTTTATTAAAAACAAAAGGAATGAGAGATGAAAGTAATCTTTTCACATGGTAAGGAAAGTGGCCCTTGGGGCAGTAAAATAACCAAACTTGCTAACGTAGCCAAAGAATTAGGCTTTGATGTTGATAGCATAGATTATACTGGCATAACCAGCCCTGATGAACGTGTAATAAAGCTAAATAATTACCTAAATAATGAAACTAAATCTTATATTTTAGTTGGCTCAAGTATGGGTGGGTATGTTTCTCTTGTTGTAGCACAAACTAATAAACCATTAGGCACCTTTCTGTTAGCTCCTGCTCTATTTATGACCGACTATGAGCAGCAAACCTACACAATAGATTTAAAGCAGCTAGAAATCGTTCATGGGTGGTCTGATGATATTATTCCAGTAGCACATTCAATTAAATATGCTCAACAAGCACAATGTTCATTACATTTAATTGATGGTGACCATCGGCTTAATTCATCAATTGAACAGGTAATGGGTCTATTTCAAGTGTTTTTGAAAAATATTAATGACAGTATGTAAAAGAAAATGATAGTCACTTTGAGCCTTGAGTTGCCGTTTCGAAATCACTTCAATTGATTTACCAGCACCGATTCAGCATAATTTATAACCGTGTTTAAAAAAGGACTTAATTTGTTCACTGTCGAATGTGCAAGAGGATATAATCACACTATTAAAAGCTATGATGTCCTTGAAATCCCGTACAAAAAATGGCTGTTAATTCTTGAGTTAGGAGAGAATTTTGGCTGGCAACCAACAGGAACTGTCTTTAGCGAAAGGATAGACAGGCTTCGCGAACAGTTACCACTAGATAAACAAGATTATGAGCCTAGAGACTGGTATTGGTCAAAAATTTTTATGGAGGATGATGCGCTAGCATTAGCTGAAGTATTAAAGGCATATTTAAAACATGGAAATATCGAATCAAATAAAAATTTCATTAAAAAAATATCCAAATTCTTATCCGGTGACAAATCAAAAACATTTACTGTTCATAGTGAGTTGGATGAGAAATACATCAAAACGATTATAGAGTTTTTATTGAGAGGCGAATTCCAGTTTGCTTTTGATGATTAGTCAAAGGACGTTTTTGAGCCTAAAGCCGCCATTAAGAAATAAACTATAATTTAATAAATTGCTTAAGGTTTAATCCTTTACTGTTTAATATCTAGTTTACTTCTGATAATCTGAATTATCAGAACTAAACAATAATATTTCGAGTTATTTAAAAGTGTAGGGAGGTAAAGATGGAATTTAAGAAAGTAGCATTACTCATTTTAGTTTTACTTTTATCTAACGTAACTCTGTCAGCCTTCGCTAATAAACCTCCTGAGCACTATTCTTTAATCGACGATTACAAAGCATTATTTAGAAGTGAAAAAATAGGTACTAAATATGTAGCTAAAGTCGAAAGCACCCTTCCTCCAAAGCTTCAAAGTGACATGTATTCAATGCTCTCTTTAACTAAAGGTTCATTCACTCATAAGGACTGGAAAGAAAAACAACGCTTTGCGATACGTTTATTTCATATTTTCCAAGCTATTGTAGATAGATTGTCACACCTTGAAGAGACCAAGCTAAAGAAGCTCTTTGAGGGATATGGTCGTGATACGACTCAAGAATTTAAAAACGCACTAACAGAATATATAAAAAAACATGATGCAATAATGGATGTCGCCATTGCTGAGCTAGATAAAGCAATAGCTGAGCTAGATAAAACAATAGCTGAGCAAGATAAAACAATAAAGTCTGCAAATACTATTCTAAAAATGCTTGGAAGTAATGAAGTTAAAAAACAAAAGTAAAAGAATAAAACCGTCGATAAAATATATTATCGACGGTTTTTTATTGTTTTGCATTTAGCTCTGGTGAAAATTAATAAGCTTTTATTTTTCCTCTATCGACAACATCAAAAACCCACCCATTTAAACTATCGATAATATATTTTATCGATAGCTTATTATGACTTTAAGTTCATGTTATAAAAAGAATAACTAAACTAAGGTTAACTCTTTAAAATTGCTTCTATAATGAAAATACATTTTACTTTTTTCATTTTTTTTAATGTCAGAACTTGTTAAGAAAATATATTTTACCGCTAACAAACATCTCTCTGAGGTTATAGAGGACTTTGTATCATTAAAAAGCTCTCATCATACAAGAAGAGCGTATAAAGGAGATTTAACACAGTTTTTTAATACGCTTGATCTCACAACACTTGATGAACTTAGCAACATGCATTTTTCTCAATTGATTAGTGCTATTCGAGTGTATATTGAAAGCAGAAAAAAAATTGATAATTTTGAAATACTCCAAAGAGTCAAAAATTCTCGTACTATAAACCGTAAAACAATAGCTCTACGTGTCTTTTTTGATTACTTGATAAATGTGTATCGTTACGACCAAAACCCTTTGAACCAATTTCAAAATTTACAAACCGAAAACCTTAGCAGTACTGCCAGCTTAAGTAGTGATGAAGTTTTTGGATTATTAAAAGCAGCAAAAGAAAGGAGAAGGAATTCAAAGGCTGAATTTAGAAATTATCTAATACTAGTATTTTTATTTCATTTGGCTTTACGGGTTGCTGAGTGTGCAAATTTACAATGGAAAGATCTTGAACTATCTAACCAAAAGGTTAGCATCAATCAAAAAGGCGGTATTTTAAAATCACTACCCATCCCTCATGAACTTTGTTTATTGCTAAAAGAATTTTTAACACTCTACGGAAATACTTGCCCTTTTATTTTTCAACCAATAAAAAATAACCGAATGAAAGTGATTGAAAAACCTCTTTCCACAAGGGCTATTTATAATGTTGTAAGAAAACTAGCGGCAAGAGTTGCACCTGAAAAAAATATAACACCTCATTCACTCCGCAAAACGTTCATAGAGTTAGCCTTAGATAATGGGGCGGATTTAATATCTATCTGTAACGCTACCGGACACAGTTCTATTGAAATGGTGAAGTATTATGACGGTAGAGATAAATTAAAAAATAACGCAATACACTCACCATTTAACATGATCTAAATTTAAGTCAGAATCATTTTGAATAACAATTTATGACCGCTTTGTCGGAAAAGTGACTATTCTGGCAAGTAATAATTTCAGTTATTTTTGAGCCTAATGTAGTCCTTAGTAACCGTATCATTTGACTCATTAACCACAACTCAGCATACTTATTCATAAGGATAATTTAAATCTAAAAATGACGGACTATGACCATTCTTAAAACAGTTAAAATTCTCACTATTATCCCATGCTTATTCATCTTAATTTCATATTTCAACTCATCAATTGCCGATGATAAGAACAATCAGAGTATTAAAGTGGTAAGTCTAGATCAGGAGTTTATACAATATGTTCCTGAAACCAAGTTTACTATATGTGATGGCCTAGGTGATGCCTGTAAAAAGTTTTATATCGGCTTTTATCTGTCGAAGACAGAATCCAACACATCGTTAGCGCTAAAATATCTTTTAGCTGCTTATGAAAGCGGTATTGAAAATATACTAATCGATGAACCGGAAGCAAGAGATATCTACTTAACAATGACTATAGGGTCACTCTACCGTCTAAAAAATGATCTTGATAATGCGATAAAGTATACCCTGCGCTCAATAAAAGCAGGAAATGAAATTAATAGGTGTTACCTAGGTATGTTATATGACGATCAGGGTCAATATAAACAGGCTTATGAAACGGTTATAAAAGGCCATTACCCTGATTGTTATACTCTACTTGGTATATATGCTTTTAATGGTATCTATATAAATGAAGATAAAGAGCTTGCTGGAAAGTATTGGAAAAAGGCCTATGGCGATGATAGATATGGTTCGATTGAAAATGCAAATATGGCATTATATTATGAACAAACAATCGACAATAAGAAATATAAGTTTCACCTACTTAAAGCTGCGAAAACAGGCGACAGCAATGCTTTAGAAGCTTTAACAAATTCACGGTTAAATGGGGTAGCTGCGACAAAGTTATTTATTGAAGAGTCTATGGGGAGCCAGTATTGGGCTGTTTCAACAATAAAACAGAGGGTTTTTACATCAGGCTATGACTTTTATTACCGATTGAAGTATATGTTTAACCATGAAAAAAATAGACCTTGGATCAGAGACTATGATTATAATGAAAAAATCTGGGAAGAAAAGAATCAAGATGTAGAAAAATTTGTGAGAGGCAAGAGCGCCTTTATTTTTGAAGATAAAAAAATAGTATTTGAATCGACGCTCACCCAAAAAAATAGAGGCACGGTATTCGCAAAAGAGCTACAACTATTGTATGAAATATGGCTTGTTGATTTAAGCGGTGGTAAGGATGTGATTAAGCTTCATCATGAATTAGTCGGTAGATTGGTTGTGAATAATAGCTTTAAGTACCATCGAAATTTTATCCTATACGAATACGGTTTTGTTTGGTATGCGACATATAATAACATTACAAACAAGCTATACGTTGAAATACGTATTCCTGATAAGTCATAACTTACTGTGTAATTTTGATATGTACAATCATATGGACAGCTTAAATATGTTTATAATAAGTAAGTATATAATTTGATAAATCAAGGTTTCAATGACATTGTCGGAGAAAGCGACTATTACAGCAAATAAGAACAATTGTCACTTTAGAGGCCTATTGCAGACATTATGAAATTGATTTTCGCTGAATTATATACTCAAGGCTTAACCTAATAATTTGATATTACCCCAATAGAGTATTCAATTAAATATGTTCAACAAGCACATGTTCACTACATTTGATTGATGGCGATCATCGGCTTAATTCTTCAATTGAGCAGGCCGTAGAATTATTTAAATCATTTTGTACACGATTAAAACTTGCTAGTTTGATTAACTAGTATCTCAATATAATCACTACCCGAAACATAAAACGAAAATAATCAGCAACAAGAACAAAAAACACACTAGTTGTAACTAATTATTTCCTTTACAATAAATCAAATCAAAATTTTATAATACTAAAAATCATAGGGATATTGATGACTCTCACCACCCGTACGGCCCAAATAATAATTTTTACTTGTTTCATGTTTTTACTCACTAGCTGTGGCATGACACCAGCAGAGCGTGCAAAACAGAAAGAAATAGCAACGAATAAAGCGAAGCAAGTAAAAATAAACCAAGCGCAAGCATTTTTTTCATCAATAAATAGCACTATGGAATGGAAAAAAGGCGCAAGAATTCCCCCTACTCATAAAAGATATAATTATGAGCGATATGGTAAAAAACAAATTGTTATCCATAAGGATTATCTTTGGGAAAGAGGAATAGGTAACAGACAGTGGAACGATGCAGTTGCTAACTGTGAAAATGCTGTGATTGCAGGACTACCCAATTGGCGTTTACCCACAAGAAATGAGCTTTTATCATGGAAATGGAATTTATACAGTAAAAATAAATCTAGTGGAAGTGCTTGGAGTTCAGAGTCAACAACATATCGTCAGCGTTATGGTGATCGTGAGCTGTATCCTGCTGCATATTTATACACTTCTCATTCATACTTTAAAAAGCAAACTTCTTTTGAAATAGATAAAAGCAGACAGTCGAATGAATATGGTGTTCGCTGTGTTCATCAACGAGGAGATGCATTTAATAGTTCTATAGCTGAAACTGCCCAAGGGATTTTAAACCTCAAAGAAAATAGCTCTAACCAAGTTCATGTGAGATACCCTAAATCAATTGACTCAAAAATTAAAATTTATGAAAGACAAAAAAAAGGAGAGTTTGAAACTCAAAAGAGTTATGAAAAAAGAGTCACTAAATTACAAGCAGATATAGAAGTATATAATAACAAATTAAAAAAGAAATTTTTCAGTGAATGGGGTGCTGCGAAAGATAAAGAAACTAGACTGTTAGCAGAGAAAAAAACAAAGCTTCTCAAACAAAAAGAAAAAAACAAGTTATTATCACTAAAAGAAGCCTTTCATGTTTTATATGGCGCACCTAAGCTCTCCAGCGTTCAATACAATGCCGATTTAAGCCAATTCAATATTGTGGTTGGTTCACAATATGGCAACTTCAAACAAAGCGTAAATATTCCCCTGTCAGTAAAATACGCGCCCAAATTTAAAAAGCTCATTACGGCAAAATCATTTTCTCCAACTGTTGAGTTTGTAATAAAAAATGGTGAATTTATTATTCAAGGCATTAAAGAAATACAAGACCCTGCGCTAGTTGTTGAGAGAGATGAATTTAACAAAGCCAAACACTCTATTAGAAAGTTAAATGCGTTCATTAATAAATACCCTAATTCTAAATACGTAGCTAAAGCCAGAAAACAAATCAAAAATTTGCAATACATTGCAGAGCAAAAACGTCTTGCTGCTATTGAATTAGCAAAAGACAATGCAGATGGTGAAATAGTCGGTAGTAAGAACATTGAAGGAGCTAAATTTATTGCAGGGCGTATTTGGCAAGACCAATCAGTCAACTCAAAATTTAATTATAAATTCTCTCGCGCTAAACAATACTGTAAAGAGTTAAATCATCTTGGTATTAAAGGGTGGCGACTGCCGAGTAAAAGCGACTATCTTAGTTTAGGAAAAGATTTTAATAACTTTACTTACGTTGCTAATAACCCTGGATATGTTACTCCATATTTTACTAGAGATGAAAATTGCTCAAGAGGCGGTTTATTTGCTGTATCAAAAGGAGATTGTGTTGTAACTGCCCATCCCACGATAAGTGAAGCTAGTAAGATCCGTTCAGATAATTCACTTAGGTGTGTATTAAGTAGCTATAAATACAACATAAATGCCAAAGAACAAGAACAAAATTATATTAGTCAAAATACGCTTGATGGTTACATCAATGCATTTTCAGCAGCAGGAAATGATGAATACATCAGAAAAGCATTTTCATTAGCTCAAACGAGTGATGATAAAGTTAAAATTGAAATGGCACTGATTAAATATTTTGGCTTGAATGACGTATTTTCCCTAAAAGGAAGTTTAGTCACTAAGGATGGCTCTGAGGCTAACCGAGACGAAATAGATGCAAGTTTATTATTAACTATGATTGCATCTTCTGGTAATGCAGAGATGCAATATAATGTGATGCCAAACATTAATAGTACAGTACCTTTAAAACATGGTAGTTATAGAATTAAAGTTAAAGTTAAGTTGGAATTAAACTATGTTCAAACAATGAAAAAAGCTTTATTTGGCTTAGACTTCTCTACTTTTGATACTAGAGTAAAAGAAAGAGAGTTTTACGTAACGGTTACGCCTGATAACAAGTGGAAAACTGACGGAACCATTGACTTTGGTTCCATTGTACAGGGTAGCGAAAGCGCAGTATTTGTTTTTAAAATGTCAAGCAATCTACAGAGTATTAAGCCTAGTTTCGCTTTAATGAGTATTGAGAAAATATAATGCGTTTTAGTTTAATAACTATCGTTCTAATAGTTGTTTGTTTTACAGTAGTTGCTACGGAAGAAAATACCGCAACAGCTACTGACAAAAACAACGCCACTAAAACGAAGATAAAACAGAAAACTAATAGCAAGGAATATGACTTTGACAGTATGTTTAAGAACAAACCAACTGCCAAAAAACCAGCTAATTCAATTGATGTGACTAAGTTCAAAGAAGACTCTGAAAAAGAGACTGAACAAGTCAAAACAGATTATTATTACAAACACGAGTATGTGCCACCTGATCGTCAAAACGTCAATACTAGTGGGGCTGGTGATTGTTTTGCAATTACCAATGAAGACATGAAAAATGATTGTATAGCCAATACCAATCATGATGATGGCTACTGCTTTATGATTAACAATAAAGACCTGCAAAACAGCTGTATAGCCAATACCAACCGTGATGATGGCTACTGCTTTATGATTAACAATAAAGACCTGCAAAATAGCTGTATAGGACAAGTTAAGCATGATGATGGCTACTGCTTTATGATTAACAATAAAGACCTACAAAATAGCTGTATAGCCAATACCAACCGTGATAATGGTTATTGCTTTATGATTAATAATAAAAATATGATGAGTGCTTGTATAGCAATTTTACAGTAAATTAATGGTACTAGCTCAGATCTTGGGTTAGTACAATTAATTTACCTCCAACCTGTTTTTCGCTAATGACCGCTGTGTCGGAGAACTTGTCGTTAGTGAAACAAAAGCTAAGGTCAGCTAAGTGGAAAGTTAACTTAAGTTATTAGTGGCAAACCTAATGTTATTCAGTGGTCGCAGTAAATGTTATTAGGTGACAGTATCAGATGATAATGACTGGCAGTTCTGATGTAATTGGGTGGCAAAGCTGATGTAATTGTCCATCTTTCTCAACTTTATGATGTTAAGAATAATATCACCTTAGATTTACAGGTAGAAAGCCATTCAATTGGAGAGCGTGAAATGGCACTGAGGCACTTAACTAAAACCCAAGCAGGCGACTTAGTCGTTTATGACAGAGGTTACCCTGCCGTTTGGTTTTATAAATACCATAGGCTAAAAAATGTTGATTTCTGCATGCGCATTGTTAAAGGCTCTAATGTTGTTAAAGCCTTCTTAGAAAGTGGGAAATATATTGATATAGTTGATTTCCCTTGTCTTGAGAAGTCTCTTCAATGATGCCGAAAAGATAAAATATCGACAGAGTCACTACAGTTAAGATTAGTGCGAGTTGACCTGCCATCAGGTGAGCCAGAAATTTTGGTTTCATCATTAACAGATATACAAGCTTATCCTACTGCTCTTTTCGCTGATTTATATTTCCAACGTTGGGGGGTTGAAGAAGATTACAAAGTATTGAAAAGTCGCCTCAATATTGAGAATTATTTTAGTGTTTCTGTTGAAGGTGTTTTACAAGACTTACACGCTAAGTTATTGACTAAAAACCTTGCTGCTTCTGCAATCCATGATGCAAAACGAAAAATAAAGAAGCCAAAAAAAAATAGGCTCTATGAATATAAAATCAATTTCACCTTTGCGATAAGTCAACTGAAAGATAATATTGTTCGGTTCACAATGAAGTTAGCTAAGTTTAAGTTATACGAACTACTGATAAGTAAAATATCAAAGAATTTACGTATTATTCGACCCAATCGTAAATTTTTTAGACAAGACCGTAGAAAAAAGACAAATAAGTACCCAATGAATTATAAACGTATGTGTTAAATCCTTAAGTTAATGACATTGTTAGTATCAAAGTTAGCATTAACTGTTTGATGATGAATGATCGCTGTGGTGGACCCTGTAACAGATTTTGTGTAACTGCCAGTTTTAAATAAAGTCCTTTAAGCGGTCTTCGAATTCAATCATAAATCGATTCAAGGCCGTTTTCCTGTTTCTTATCGGCATCGTCCATTTCTTGGATGCTGCATCTATCGCAAGATAAACGACTTTCCTCGCTGAATCATCAGACGGAAATAGCTTACGTTTTTTAATCGCCTTTCGGATAACACTGTTAAGTGATTCTATCGCATTCGTTGTGTAGATAGCTTTTCGAATGTCTTGAGGGTATTTGAATAACGTGTTTGTCTTGTCTAATTTTTACGACTAAACAGTCAAGGTAAACAATAGGGTAGACTGAATCTAAAGGCCTAGCTTGCCATTCAATGACTTGCTCAATAACAGCATTGGTGACACGAGATATCAATGTGGGTGAGATATCTGCATCATACATTTCCTTGAACGTATCAACGATTTCTCTCGTTGTTATGCCTTTGGCATACAGGTACAAGATTTTGTCGTCCATTGAGGTAAACCGCGTTTGGTTCTTTTTGACTAATTTAGGTTCAAAGCTTCCTTCTCTATCGCGTGGTGTTTCAAGGTCAACTTGACCATCTTCAGTGCGAATAGATTTAGAGGAGTAGCTATTTCGGCTATTGTTCGTGGTGGATTGCTCATGAAGTGCATAACCAAGATGCTCTTCAAGCTCAGCATTTAAAGCGGCTTCAACGGTTATCTTTGTTAATATTCTACGAAAGTCGGTTAAGTCTTGCTCTGACTTAATTCCTTTAGCTGCTTGTTTAGCAAATACTTCGAGTTCTTTCTTATTCATAGTCTGCCTATCCTAAACCCTATATGGGTACTAATGATAGGCAGTTACACAGATTTTGTTACAGGGTCCTGTGGTGGCTTTACGACTGTCAGGCTTGATCAAAACCTATTTACAGAAAGTGTCAATTCAGGTTTGAACTAATGCATGTTAACTAATGAAATTTACTTAGTGCTCACATCTTCATCAATACTATCTTGTAAAGATTCATCATCACTAACATTTTCGTTAATCTTAACATCTGACAGAATGCTTTTTGCCGATCCTTTTTCTTTTTCAATAACTTCTTCTCGCTCTATCATTAGACTATCTGAAACTAATCCGAATTTTTCATCTGACAAATCTTTTACATCATCAAACATGAATTCTGTTCTGCGTTGATCTCTCAGTGCATACAGCGCTGTTTTAAAGCAACTCTCACACAAGTCGAGCTGATAGGCCTTGCCATCCTCTTTTGATCCATTGCCAAAACTTGCTTTTAATTCACCGCATTCTTCATATTTATGTTCATTTATTTCAATCATAACGCTCTGTTCGCAAACATCACAAATCTTATCTACTAGAGTTTAAACGAGTTTTTCTGCATAAACTTTCATTAATAATTCCTTGGTGGCTTTGGAGACGAACAGTGATAAATATAGTGCGCTAGTAGTGAACTAATCAAGTGGCATGAGTATTTTCTAAAATGGAACTAACTACCACTAGCGTTATCAGTTCAATGTTGTATGACTTCTATGGTGGTGGCTTTGTTGACTATCAAAATGATATCGTATCAATATTCGTATGAAATAGGCACATGATCTGAAGACCCTAATTATAGGTTTATTCAGACCAAAAGGACTATATTCGTATCTTAGTGAACATAAAATTGGATTGCTTTGACCGATGAATTAGGTCAGGTTTATGGCTAATGACCTTAGAGTAGTCCGTTGTATGAATTTTTAGTTTTGTTTTAAAAATTTTATATACCCAAATATATCTTAATGACAAGTTGGGAAAACAAGAAGTAATATTTTGAAAATGAGAGCGTTTTTCGAGGTCAACTGAACTATTGACAGACATGAAGTTCAGGCATCGCGGAATCTACAATGCTGTTCCAATTTTGTGAAATCCCTGTTCCAACTAAACTGATTCTAGAGGGGGTAATCAGGGGGTTTTTGTGGTTCTTTGAAGGTGAAGGAGAAGTCACTCAAATAGCCAAGAAAGAGCTAAGAAGTGGTAAAAAGATAACAGCTTTAATTATAATATCTAGAAACGTCCCCTGTTGATACTTGTAAATCTAAGACAGTAAATAATATTTGTAGGTTATCGTAAATCATTGGCAAACATGTAGCTGATTTGAATTTTGAAATAGCATTATTCACAAAGGGGACAGCTCAATTTACACTAACAAATAATTATATTTTTGTGACAAAAAGTTATTTTGTTTTCAACATGTGACCATGTTAATAGCTTCAAATGTCACAAAAACAAAACTTTTTGTATTGCCCTATCTTATTGTTTTTAAGTTATATAATGTGAATAATATCTTCTTATGTTACTTAATGTATATTAAAGTGTATTATCATTTTCGACCCTTAATGGGGCGTTATGTTTACTAGAGAGTTCACCACATTTGAAGATTAAGCATTATGCTCAACCACTAAAAACGATCGCTAGTTCAGCTTTTGATAATTGTGGCTGGGAAATTGTCGTTGCATTTGTTAGCGGTATATTCTGTTACACAAGTTACAGCACAGGTTTTGGTATATTGTTTTTTCCTATGTTTGCTGTATTTTGTTTGACTGTTCTTAGTATGCTTTTAAATGTATTCTTTGCAATTAAAGAAAACCTAAGCGAGCGACAGTCTAAAAAGTAAACATACAAGGCATTCAAGCAGGACAAAAAACAGTTGTTTTTTGCTCCTTCGTCGCTTATTTTAACCAACTATTTTGCCTCATAATGGGGCGTTATGTGTCTTTAGGAATAATATGAAATACTTGAGTTTACTTCCCATATCATTAATTTTAGGTTGTACGAATATATCCTTATCCGATAGAGCGATTCCTTACGATGATGGTTCTTTCTATACAGTAGTGGGTGGAGAAACAAAAGAGAAAGCCCACTCTATGTTGATAGGTGTCATGAAGTCTAGATGTGAAGTTGAAGGTGGAAAAACTTTTCAATTAATTTCTACGAAAAATAGTCAGACTGGAGAAGTTGAAAAGTTTGTCAAAAGTAAATCTAGTACGAAAATTGGCTCTTGGGAATTTAGTGACGTTGATACAAATTATACACAAGGCTTTGATCTCGAAGCTAAATTCATATGTATATAGTTTCGTTGTACGACACATAATAAGCCATTCAAGCAGGACTTTTAACCGTTGGCTAGGTTCCGCTTCGCTTCACATTTTAACCAACAATTAAAAGCCTCTTAATGGGGCGTTACGCCTACATGTCATAAGCTTGGCATATGAATGTCACACTCTTAACGTATACAAAAAGGTAAATTCTCTCCATATTATTGGCAACTTTAATTAAGACGATTTAAACAATGGAAATGCAAGTAAATATAAATGTAATTAAAACCCAAAGAAATAATAGAGCTTGGAGCCAAACTCAGTTAGCTGAAGTGTCAGGGTTAAGTCTAAGGACGATTCAGAGAATAGAAAAGACAGGGGTAGCTTCATTAGAATCTGTAAAATCACTTGCCTCAGTATTTGAAATGGACATTAAAAACATTCAAAAATGGTCAAACAAATCTGTCTATTCTTTAAAATCCAGATTAGCTACCTTATTTGGTGTTGTAGGTCTCATTTTATCAGGTGTGGTGATGGTTCCTGCTGCAGCCCAATCGATTATGGTTGATCTTGAATTATTGGAAAATAACGTAAAGTTAGCAAGCATTGAAATACTGAATGAGGAAAACACAGAAAGTGAAATGAAAATTTCTGATGTTTTAAAGATTACATTCACTTCAACTAAAGAGAACGACGGAACCGTGCTAATTAGTACAAAGGTGTATGACTTATCTGATGGAAATGAAGTACTAATATCTTCACCAAGTGTTAAAACTAAACATAGGGAAACTGCTGAAATACGTTTTGGTAATTACTCTTTATCTCTGACACCGAATTTGTAGGCATAAGGAGCCATTCAAGCAGGAGTTTTAATGGGGCGTTAGCTGCTTTTGGTCTTAAGCAGTATTTTATTATCTATAGGGAAATTATTATGAAAAATATATTTAAATCTAGTCTAGTTGCACTTGCTGTAATTACTTCGAATATTAGCTTTGCTAATGATATTTCAGCTGATTTCTTAAATAATGAAGCAGAAATTGCTCATAAAGTATATCTTCATGAGTCAACTGAAGTTGCAATCTATGCAATGGAATCTATTGTGAGGCTTCAAGAATCCGATCAATCGGATAAATTATTACAAAAAACTGGTCCATCTAGTCTTTCATTTTCTTATATTCGTTTAGGTTTTTTATATGAAAAATCAGGTTTAATGCAAAAAGCAGATATAGCTTTTTCTAAAGCGGTTGCTACTTATAAATCACCATATAATAAAAATGAATCTGTAGCCCTTAGTAAATTAAAAAGAGCAGTTCAAGAGTTGGATGCAATCAGCAGCTAACAAGTTGCTTAAACGGACGTAAAGTAGTTGGCTTGCTTTCGTTCCTCACTAATTTTAGCCAGCTATTATTTGTCACTTAACGTGGCGTTATAGGACAAATCGGAGTGTTGAGTATCCATGAAGTTTATAAATAATTTAATCTTGGTGTTGTCCATTCTATTTACATCAACTTCGTTTGCTGTTGATAAAAAATACCACGAGGATATTTCCTTGATTAAAAGTGCTTTCAAGCAACAGGATAAGAAAGCTATTGCAACTTTTATTTCTTATCCATTAGGGCGTGAATTTCCAATACCTGCCATTAAAAATGAAGCAGAGTTAGTAAATCGCTTTGATGAAGTGTTTGATAAAAAATTTATCGAGCTAATAGCTAACTCTGATCTAGACAAAGATTGGAGCATGATGGGCTGGAGAGGCGTAATGTTTTCTAGCGGTAAACTTTGGCTAGATTCCAAAAATAAAATAAGAGCGATAACATATCAATCTTCAAAAGAAAAAGAGATCAAAGCAAGTTTGATTGAAAAACAAAAACAAACTTTGCATCTAAGCCTCAGAGTTTATAAAAAACCAATATTAGAGTGGAAAACATCTAAATTTCATATTCGAATTGATGATCTTGGGGATTACAATTATCGCTATTCGTCATGGAGTATCGATAAAAAAACTAGAGATAAACCTGATTTAATTTTAGAAAATGGAAAAATGGTTTTTGAAGGTAGTGGTGGTAATCATCACTATTCTTTTTCTAACGGTAAATATATTTATCGTTGCTATGTTAGTGTAATTGGTAATAGTAAGTCTGCACCTGGAATATTAGATGTTTTCAAAGGTAAGGAGCATATATTAAGTGACGATGTTATTGAGGTGCTAAGTCGCTAAATTTCATGCGTTTAATTGCCCTATAACAAGTCATTCAAAAGGAAAAAAAACAGTTGGCTGTTTTCGTTCCTGAACATTTTAGCCAACTATCATTTGCCTGTTAATTAGGCGTTATACTACCCATCAATGAACATGGACGTAATATGAAAGTTTTATTTATCTTATCCATTATTTTCTTTTCTACATCCAGCAATGCTGTAGTGAAGAGACATGATGTTCCTCCTGAAAATTATGTCATTGATAAAATGCCTGAATACCTAATAGATATGCCTCATGAAGGACATGGTGTATTAATAGATACACAATGGGTTGTGACCGTAGCACACACTATTTTTTATGATTATGTTGGTAAAGATTTAATTGTTGGTTCAAAAGCTTATGAAATTGAAAGCGTTCATATACACCCAGAGTACTCTGAACCTAATAAAAATTTACTTAAAGGTGATTTAGCGCCTTTAATGAGTTTGTTCAAATCTAGAAGTGATATTGCGTTAATCAAATTAACTTCAAAAGTTAGCGGTGTTAAACCAGTCAATATATACAAGGGTAAAAGTGAAAAAGGTAAAACAATTACAGTTTATGGTAAGGGCGCAACTGGAAGTGGATTAACCGGTGAAGATATTGATACGAAATCACTTCGTGTAATGAACCAGTTTCAAAATATTGTTGAAAATTCAGAAGGTAATTGGATCGCATTTAAATTCAACGAACCTGCAAATGCATTACCACTTGAAGGTATACATGGCTCTGGAGATAGCGGAGGGGCTTCTATTATATTTCAACAAGGCGCTCCATTTCTCGTAGGTTTATCAAGTTGGCAATTGGGGAATGGTGATATATCTACTTTTAAAGGTGGTTTGTATGGCACTACAGCTTATCAAGTTAGGATATCTAACTACTATGACTGGATAGTTGGTGTATTGGGTATCTAAAAAGTCATTTAAACGGACAAAAAACAGTTGGTTTATTGCTCCTGCGTCGCTTATTTTAACCAACAATTTTTTGCCGCTTAACGTGGCGTTAACTATAAGCAATCACACTTGGGAACTCGCATCATGAATTTTATTGAGAAATCCAATAAGATATTGCTATTTATCGCAGCGATAATTGTAATTATTGTAATTGGTAAAAACATAATTAGTGATCTTTTAAGAAAGGATTATTCCGAACCAAAAGTACAAGTTATTGATCATAATGATGCACTACAAAAAGATCAAAAACCTAAATTAGAAAAAAGATATGTAGGTCAAATTAAAGATGTGCATATTCTAGAAATAACCTCGGACCAGATAGTGGAAGAACAATCTTATAGTGCAAATGCTGACATGATGATTGTTTCATCGTCTTTGAGTTTAAGCAGTAATGCAGTTAATTTGATGTTTACTAAAGCTGGTGAAAAGAATAATTTGTTATTCGAGAATAACGCACTAATCGTAGATTTTTCACCCACCCAATCAAGGGAAACAGAATACCGAAACATCTTAAGTAAAAACATCTATTCTGTCGTAAGACAAGATACGAATAAAGATGGATTTCTAAACCAAGATGACAATAAAGAGTTATTGGTTTCTGAATATGACGGTACTAAGTTAAAATCTGTCATCGATAATATCGATGGTTATCAGGTGATTAGTAATGATGTGGTTTTACTTTATACGGCGACTGATAATGATACGTTCTATTATACTTTTAATGTATTATCAGGTGAGTTACTCAAGCTTGATACAAACTTATAGCTATAAGGCGTACAAACGGACAAAAGACAGTTGGCTGTTTCACTCCGTTACAATTTTAGGCAACAATTTTTTTCAGCTAACGTTGCGTTAACTTCCTAGGGATAGAATGAGTATACGAAAAGCTACAATCAATGATGCCGTAGGAATTCGATCTCTAATTCTGAGAGCCGCAGAACCACAAACCAACTCTGACTTTAATAAAGAAGGTATTGTACACTTTAAAGAAAGCCTTGAATTGAAAGCTATAAAAGAACGCATCCAAAATAAAAAATATTTGATGTTATGTTTTGTCAAGGAATACAAAATTGTCGGAATAATAGCAATTTTCAAAAAAGAAAAGTTAAGTCAGCTTTTTGTTGACCCTACCTCTAGAAAGTTAAATATCGCTAAACAATTGTGGTCAGCAGCAAATGAAATCTGTATAGCTCAAGGAGGTAATGGGAATTACTGGGTAAAGTCTTCAACTATGGCTATTCCTGTTTATGAGCGTTTCGGTTTCCGCCTTGATTCGGCTCAACAAAATACAGACGGTATAATTTTTCATACGATGTTACTACAGTCATGAATACGGAAGTTAACAAGTCACTCAAAAGGAAAAAAACAGTTGGCTTTTGCTGCTTCGTCGCTTATTTTAGCCCACTATTATTTGCCGCTTAACGTGGCGTTAGAGAGCAATGCAGATTTTGAGCCTAGGCATACTATGATAAACAAACTTGATAATTCTAATGAAGACGTTGGTAATAAAATTTTTAAAGTTTTTCAAAACTCTTATAAAGTTGAAGCTCAGCTTATTAATGCTTCTAATTTTCCACCACTATCGCGAAGCATTAAAGATATAAAGAATTCAGAAACACTGTTTTATGGTTTTTATGAAAATGGATGCATCGCAGGAGTCATAGAGGTTGTTGTAAAGGGTAATCAATTAGAAATAGATAGTTTAACCGTTGATCCAAAGTATTTTAAAAAAGGGATCGCAGGTCAATTGATTAGTTATATTCTCGACTTATTTGAATTTACAGAAGCAATTGTAGAAACTGCCGTTGCCAATAATCCAGCAATTAATTTATACAAGAAATATGGCTTTGTTGAGTTTAAACAGTGGACACCAGCTCATGGTATTCGAAAAGTCGCAATGTCGTTGAAAAATGATCTCTAACAACAGCCATTCAAGCAGGAATTTTAACAGTTGGCTAGGTTCCGCTTCGTTCAACATTGTAGCCAACTATTATTTGCCTCTTAATGGGGCACCAGCTGTACTATGAAGCTTTTAGGTAAGGAGCCTATTATCAAATTTTTTAAACTTACATCAACTCTTGAATTATTGGGATGGTTTTTTCTTATTCTATTTTTTTCGGTTCTAATCTTCAATGTTGAGCAAAGTTTCTTAGTTATAATTCTACTTTGTCTTACTTTGCTATTTTCTGTACTTTCAGGGATCGTACATATGTTCTCAAATGTGGTTCCCCAAACTTCTTTATTAATAAGAAGATTATTTCCAGCAATTGGTATTGTTATTTACTTTTTGGTTCAATTTGTAAGAGAACCATTTATTATACCTTTTTAATGAACTAGCATACAGCTAACGAGCAACTCAAGACCGATAAAACAGTGGGCTGTGCTCGTTACTCGCTATTATAGCTAGCCATTTTTTAGCCGCTTAGCAAAGCGTTAGTTTTCGTAGAGCGTGTATTATCTCCATTTGTCAAAAAGGATAATTTGATGTTAAACAAAGTAATAATTATTATCTGTACACTGATCTTCACAGGATGTGTTGTTGTTCCTGAAGTGGATCATTCTCAAAAATATCAATGTGGTTTGTCTACAGATAAAAAGACTCTTAAAGTTGTTAATCTAATGAAGGGCGACACTAGCTTTTATGAATGGAATGATGAGTTTTTATCTATAATAACTATGCCGACATCAGCAGTTGTCTCAAGTGTATACGTAGCGGTAAATAATGTTTATCACTTTGGTGAAAAACAAATAAAATGTGGTAACAAAAACTAACAAGACTTTTAAACGACAAAAAGCAGTTTGCTGTTTTCGTTCTTCAGTATTTTAACAAACAATTTTTTGCCTGTAGTTAGGGCGATAGAGCTATAAGGAGTTAGCAATGAGAAATGCCGTTTCAATTACAATAATAAGTTTATTTTTAGGTGCATGTGCGTCTAATGATACTGTTCAAGTTGTCGATGAATCCCTAATTGAATATAAGGATTTATCTTTAAAAGAACAAAGAGAATTAGTTAAAGAGTATTGGATAGTTGAAAAGAGGCTAGACCCTAAATACCCAATAGAAGCAGCAAGGAAAGGTTTATCTGGTTGTGTTGATCTTATTGTCGGTATAAACAAAGATGGTAAAACCAGTGGCTACAAAGTAAAGGAATCTTATCCTAAAGGTGTATTTGATTACCATGCTGCTGCGTCTCTCAAAAGCTGGAGATGGTCAGCAACAGAAGTAAATGTTGATAAAACACCTGTATTGACATCCATACAATTGGATTTTATGGTTAGTGGCGCAAAGAATGCCAAGGAAGCTAAAAATAAATGCGGATGGAATTATAAGGTATAGCGCTAACAAGCTATTCTAGCAGGATAAATAACAGCTGGCTATTTGCTGCTTCGTTGCTTATTTTAACTAACTATTATTTGTCTCTTAATGGGGCGTTATTTTTGAATAAAAAGGTGGAGTATATGGATAAATCGCTGCAAAAAATGATTGAAAATATGCCTGAAAAAACAGGTAAAAAATTAGAAGAATGGTTTCAAATCTTGGACAAAGAGAATTTTGAAAAGCATTTAATGGCTGTGAAATTTTTAAAAACAGAGCATGGTGTAACACATGGGTTTGCAAATACAATTGTCACTTTATCTAAAGAAAGAACTAATCCCCCTGAAGATTTAGTTTTAAATCAATATAGTGGTAAAGAATCGCTTAAGCCTATTTATGAAATGCTTTTCTTAGTAATCAAAAACTTTGGTGAAGATGTTGTAGTTACACCGAAAAAAGGAAGTGTAAGTTTCATCAGAAAAAAACAGTTTGCTTTAATTAAGCCGGCAACTAAAACAAGAATAGACTTGGGTTTAAAACTTAAAGACGTCGAGGTGCAAGGGCGGTTAGAAGCATCAGGACCATTTGGCACTATGTGTACCCATAGAATACAACTAAATAATATCTCTGACGTTGACAGTGAAGTTATCGAATGGTTATCGAAAGCGTACGAAACATCTGTTTAGTCAAAACATAACAAGCGGTTCAAACGAAAAAATACAGTTGACTATTTTCACTGTGTTCAACATTTTAGCCAACCAATTTTTTGCCTGTTATCGAGGCGTTATGCTGCAAGGAGTATTTAAGCATGAGTGATACTAAAAAAGACAATTTCTACTGGCCTGATGTATCAACAATAGAGTCTGCCAAAGCTGCTACCAAAGGTTCTATGTTCGTAGCATTATTTGTTGCTACAGTTACAGCCGCATTTGCCTTATATGGTATGTATAACGATCCCATTTTAGGAATTGATGCTTGGGCATTTGTCGATTCATTTATTTTTATACTTATTGCATTTGGTATTTGGAAACTAAGCCGATTCGCAGCAACGTTTGGTTTAATTTTTTATATTATCGAACAAGTTAATATGTTTATAACTAACCCGTCAGTACCTTTCTTAGCGATTTTATTTATTGTGATCCTCATTGGTGGGGTAAGAGGAACATTTAGTTATCATAAGCTTAAAAATCAAACTGTAGAGGTTTCAGAACCAGTAGCATAATAAGACGTTCAAATAACAGCTGGCTGTTGTTCGTTCCTCAACATTTTAGCAAACAATTTTTGCCTGTTAGTAGGGCGTTAAATATTTCTCTAGTTCAGAGTTTGTATTTATTTTAAAGGATGTAAATGAAAAAAAATATTATTGGGATGATTTTAACTTTATTCCCGTTATTTGCTTTAGGGGAAACAGTTTTCGTATCAGAAATACTTATCGGTAAATCCCAACATGAAATTAAATCGTTCTTAAATCCAAAATTTTCAAATGAGAGCTATTCTGCAACTTTGAATGATAGTTCATTTGGGTTTAGATTCGGTGTTAAATTTTTCGATAATGTTTCAATTGAACTTGCTAAACATGATCATGGAAGTGTGGTTAATGAATTTACAGTTTATTATCCTACTTCGATCACAGGTACACCTTCTGGCGGAGATTGCTGTTTAGGTTCTGAGCATGACTATACCGCAGAAGCAATTATACCTGTCGAAATTGAATCTATTAGGTTTGGAATAAAAGGTGAAGTAGAGTTAGTCACTAACTTTACTGTTAATGCTCGGGTTGGACTTGCTCACTGGTCATATAAAAACTATACGCCAAAAAAACTTACAAATTTTAGCCCTCCACCAGTTAGTGATGGAAGTGGAAATGATTTATATTATTCATTAGGCGCAGAATATAAGTTTTCAGAAGATTTATATCTTGGCATTGAGTACTCACTATTATCTGTAAATGAAAGCTATGCTGTCAATGATGTAAGTGGTTCTTTTAGCCATGATGTAAAAGATTTATCAATAGTTGCAGGTTGGGTGTTCTAAATACCTAAGCCACTCAAGTCGGACAAAAAACACTTGGCTATTTGTTCCATCATCGCTATTTTAGCCAACCAATTTTTTGCCTGTTAATTAGGCGTTTGTGTTAATCATGGAAAGTGTATGCGTATAGTTTTTGTTTTCATCCTCCTACTTTTTTCAGTGACAGTTAAAGCTGAAAATATTAAACCTTTCACATCAGATGGGTGCAGTTCTTTCCCTGACGGTACATTTGATCATAAAGAGCTATGGTTATCTTGCTGCACTGCTCACGATTATGCTTATTGGCAAGGTGGAACTTATGAAGAGAGGTTGGTTGCAGATAAAGAACTTCATCAGTGTGTTTCAAAAACTGGCGAGCCACAAATTGCCAAGCTAATGTTAGCAGGTGTGCGAGTGGGAGGAAGCCCATATTTTCCTACGTCATTTAGATGGGGTTATGGTTGGTCCTATCCTCGCTGGTATAATGTATTAACTGAGGCCGAAAGAAAGCAGATAAAGTCGATCAAAAATGGTCCATATAAGGCATTCAAGCAGGATTAATAACAGTTGGCTCTTAATGGGGCGTTATGTTGTAAAGGAAGGTTAGGCGTTGGCTAAATTTGAAATACCCATACAAATAATCGAAAGGGATGGTCCCTTCAAAGAGGTCAAGCAGGATGCTTCAATTGTTAATATTAAATTATTAAATTCGGTTGTAATAGAAAATGTACTGGTGATTTACCCTAATATAATTGCAGCTATTAAAGGGCAATCTGAATTAATATTTGAGTGTTCTCAAATTTCTTCGGTAATACAAACGGATTCAAACCTTAAGGAAAGGTTTAAAAGTCACTGGATATTTTTCGGCTTGTAACAACATAAGCTATTAAACACAGATAACAAACAGTTGGCCGTTCTCGTGCCCCGCTTATTTTGGCCAACAATTTATCGCCACTTAGCTTGGCGTTATATAACTAGGAGTATAAAAATGGATTTTGGTAAGCTTCCTAAATCAGAAAAAAACATACTAGCAGGAGTTGCTGGTGGAATAGCTGCATATCAGGGGATTAATCCCTATAAAGTTAGAATCGCTTTTTTACTCACCGCACTATTGACTGGAGGGATCATTGTTATTGTATACACAGGATTAGCTTTGTGGATGCCTCCTCCTAATCGGTAATTACCAAGAAGGCAATAGAGTTAGCTATTAGCTATTAGTTATTTTTTACCAATCTAGCATAGTTACATTACAAGGCATTAATGCACCACTAAATAACAGTTGGCTGTTGTTTGTGCCTAACAGATTTAGCTCTTAACGTGGTATTATTTCTCCATTTTTATCGTAAATACAGGTATGAGTTAAGTATGGTTCAAAACATTATAGTAATGGCGTTATTAACTGGGTCCATAGGGTTAATGCTATTGGTTATAGGTTCGATTTTTGCTGCTATTGTAGCTCTGGGAAATAAACAGCACTTATTTGGTTGGTCTGTATTTTTGTGCTTTCCTCTTTCATTAGTTTATTGTGCTATGAATTGGGACAAAGCCGCATATTCTGGGAAAATGGTTTATTCAGGGGCGTTTTTGCTCGCAGTAACGGCTATTATTTTGAAAGCCGGTGGTGTGATTTAGAGGGGCATATAATAAGTCTTTCAAATGGGGGATTAACTATTTTTTAGCTCACTCAGGTGACTTAATAACTATGGAAAGCGCTTTCACGCAAAGTAATGATAAAACATGGCAGTATAAAAACGCTAAACGTGCTCAAATTTTTAAGACTAAAAATAATCTTCGACTCTATTTTATCGGATCACTTAAGCGGTTCCATACTTAATATTATATCGCCTTTATTGCCTGTGGATCTAAAAAATAATTTGTACACCTTATTTAAGTTACCCTTAAAAGCAGTTTAATTGTAATGTTTTTTTGAGTGAAGGTTGGGTTATTAATTATTCTAGCATTGGTATAAATGCAACATAGCTCGCTTTTCTGAGGTCGCTGAGCATTTTAGCTAATTAATTTTTGCTTGTTATAGGGCGTTATATATTAAAGGAATGATATTGGAAATTTCAAAGTGTGTTGTATTAGTCTTTTTGTTAAGTGGTTGTACTGTGTCCAATCATAATTTAAATAATGGGCCAAATGCCTTAGGTGGTGGATTTTCTGACAATAAGCTTCAGAAAGGGCTTTATTCTATTGTAGCAAAAACAAATTTTGCCCCATGGAGTGACCATAAGGCTGCTCATAAAATCTTTAATCGTAGAGCTACGCAGTTATGTGGTATCGCTGGTTTTACCGCAATTGAGCTTGTAGAAAGAGAGTTTGAACATATTCCCAGAGACCTTCCCCCTAAATATATCATCTCTCAAGTTAATGGTTATGTCATTTGTAAATCATCAAATTTGACTATTAAAGAAGCTGAAAAATTAATTCAAGCTTCATATGCAGTGAGCTTATAAATTGTTTAAACGGATATTTTGGGTGAACTGATTAATCTAGTAAGTCCCAGTCCGGTTAATACGAATGCAAAAAATAAAATATGAAGCCACAATTTAGGGCCAATTTCAGTGTTCAACTCAGATAAAGACGTAATTGATGTAAATTGTCCTGTAGTTATCAGTTTTACAACCCATTCATTGGCAGGGGTTGCTGTAAGTGTTGTTAGCCATCCTAAAATTATTACTTGCGCAACACTTACTAAATATGAAGCGTTAAAGTTATAAATAATGCTAGCAATAAACGTATAGAACACGGATACGCTACTATGTACAAGCCATGATAATGCAATGGCGGTAGTTTCATTATAATTACCTACGTTTATATATGCTGATGCGTGTCTTGATGTTAACGTAAGCATTCCAAATAAAGGTTGGATTACAATAAAGGCAATACTAGAAAAAATGCCAATTAAAAATATATTGATGAAATTTTTGGTATTCATTTGTTACTCTTGGTGTGTTTTGATAATTACTAGACATGTTTAAACGCTTATTAATTTCGAACAAAAGTATATTTTTGTCAGGTGACGGCCTAACAAGTTATGCTAAAAAGAGCATGTTCCCATTGAATCTAACCAAGTTAACATATTTGAAAAATGGCAAGACCAAATAGCATTAGATGATTTTTGTGACTTAGGCTTAAATAGTAAGATGTTTTCGTTAGTTGAATCATTTGATGTTAAAGAATATGTCATCAATAAGTAAGCTACATTATTGACAGATAAACGTTGTTTTTTTGTTTTTTGCCAGACATACCATGAAAAATCAGTAACTAATAGAATATTTGTTTTAGGAGTAAGTTGTATGAGTTTCGTTATAGATATATTTGTTTGGTTATTAATTGAGACTATATTTGGATTTATTTTTTATACGACTGGCGGCTTGATTCTAAAAATACTGACCTTGGGTCAGTTTAAAATAGAATTTCATGATTTTGCTTCTTTTAAGAAGATAAAGTCTAAAAAAATCAATTTAATCTGTCTGTTAGGAATATCCTTTTATGTGCTATCCATTGTGTTAGTGGCTTATCTAAACAATTAAAATATAATAAAATACCAAGTATAAAAATAACCGTTAGCTATTTACTTCTTCATCGACTATTTTACCATCAATAACTTGCTTTTTAATGGAACATTATTTGTCTCTATAATCGTCTGTTTAATTTTAGTGTCTTTATTTATAGATTGGAGTAAATAATAATGGTGATCTTATTTATTATAAGTTTAATCAGTATGGTTTTGTGTTTTTATGTAGCTAAATACCGTAATGCTAATAAAACATTATGGGTGCTAGCAGCACTGCTTGTTGGTACATTAGCGATCCCTTTTGTTTTCTTTTCTAAGCCGGTAGCCGCAAACAAATAACGTAAAATTTTATTTTTTATATATAACAAACCATTGGCTTTTTTATTCCTCGATATTTTAGCTAAGCATTATTAGTCTTTTAGAAGGCGCTAGGTGAATTTTAAAATATGAAAGTTATCAATGAATACGCTTTATTTGCACCATTATTATCTTATGTTTTATGGGTAGTCATACTGTATGTATTACTAACAATAATACGTGCTCCAAATATTTGGGGTACTGTTGAAAATCCAGATGATTGTCATCCCTTTTTTAACTTAGAGAAAAGCACTAGCGCTAATCTCTCAAATCAATTTGAATGGCCGGTATTATTTTATGTTATCTGTATCATTTTAATTGCGCGGCCCGATTTATATCAAAGCGCATATTTATGGGCTGCTTGGATGTTTGTTATCGGACGTGTGGTGCATAGTATTGTTCAGATAGTTTCAACAAACATTCGCCTGAGAGGCAGTGTATTTAATATAAATTTTTTAGCGGTATTATTTATGTGGGGAATTTTAGCTTTAGATATACTAAGCAAATAAAATTTATTTGATATTATTTTTAAAACTTGGATGAGTCCTTGGTCGTTGTTTTTTACTCTGTTATTTAACGATTATTTTTCACCTCTAAACAAATTGTGATAGGTATTAATGAATCAATCTATTGTCGGTTATCATAAAGATGAAGAAGATGATTGGGTCGCTGAATTAAAATGTGGTCACTTTCAGCATGTCAGACATAACCCTCCTTTTATAAGTCGCCCTTGGGTAATAACAGAAAAGGGACGCGATTCGTTGTTAGGCCACCTATTAAAGTGTAAAAAATGTGACTTAGGGCAGCCATCAGATCTATAATAACCTTAGCATTTATTCTCTCTACGCTAGATGGTGAAATGAGTGCTTAGTAAGATACCTAGCAGGTTTCATTGGTCTAATTAGTCGATTAGGTGGCTTTTTTACAACTATCGTTTTAAGGCTCGGACCTTGAACTCTATAACAACCAACAAAACAGTGTATCTTTTATTCTAGTCAATATTCCTTTATCTGTAATTTACTTTTAATTTGGTGTTGGTTTTTTTATGTTTTTTTATTTAACGGTTGAATTGCTTAATGAATGAAGTATTAATTTTAGCTGTGGCATTGAGTATGGACGCTTTTGCAGTATCAATTGGCTTAGGGGCAAAACACAATAGCAAGGTTACACCTTTGGCATTAATGTCAGCAGTATATTTTGGGCTATTTCAAGGGGTGATGCCTTTATTGGGGTATCTTGGAGGACGAGGAATACTAGGTTGGATGGAGTCTTATGCTACATGGCTAGCCTTTTTATTGCTTTTGCTCATAGGTGTTAAAATGATTTATGAATCTTTTTCTGAAGGCATAGAAGATGATATTGTAAAAGTAACTCATCGCGTTATGCTAATACTTGCCATCGCTACCAGTATTGATGCCATGGCAGCTGGCTTTACTTTTACCATTTTAGCTGTAAATCCATTCGTCGCTTGCTTTATTATTGGTAGCATGACTTTTTTCTTCAGTTGGTTGGGTGTGTTAATTGGCGCTAAAACGGGTACTTGGTTAGAAAGTAAGGCTGAATTCTTGGGTGGTGTCACTTTGATTTTAATAGGCATAAATATCTTATTAAATTAGAGGGTTAATCGGTATTCAACACGTTTACAATGAGCGTTCACATTTGATTCGCGCCATTTCTTATAAATATAGCTAATAATTACTTATCCTTGGGTAGGGTATTTATATTATCTTTATTGAGGTTAATAAAATGAAAAGTACACTAAAAAAGGTATCAGAGATTGTCGCTAAGGCGAATGACTCGTTCTACAACCAATTTGATAATGTTGATACATTGATGGGCATAATGGATAAAAACCTACGTAACCAAGGCATGAAAGCTGATGCGATTACCATTGATTGCATAGCCCAGAACAAGAAGATCGTTGTACTCATCCATGATGAGAAGCCTGATACTATAGAAATAGCATTGGGTAGCAAAGAAGGTGATATTTATTCGTCGGCTGAATACGCACTAAATGAACTGTCAGAGGCTGTTATTATAGAAATTATGGAAAAAAACTTTATCTCACAAGAAAATCACACTAGCTAATTAAAGCTAAAGTAGCCTTTTGCTAGCGCTAGTAAACTGCGCTTAGTCGCTTAGCGGAGGTTATATTTACTCACGGTGCTAATTAAATGATTTCCTGCTTGTTTGAGTTCTTTTTTGTGGTAACTTTAGCGCAGTAAAATGGGATTATGTTTGCTGGACTTCACCTGTAGATCTTATTAATAATTGCTGGGCAGCCCAAAATGCTAGGGTGATGCGGTATCAATAATTTCTCAGTAAGGGGTATTCACATATCCTTGCAAAGAAATATCGTTTACTTCGTCCTAATACTTTACCTAATACTTTACCTAATACTTTACCTGATATTCTGACGCTTAATGTGGCGTCATACCCCTAGGAGTTTACTTGATTTCACGACTTAACAAAAAAACTTTGATTCGATGGAAGGTCTACATAGATAGGTCGAAAATGTATATTGGATATGTACAATTTCTCCTGATAATTTTCGTTTTTATTAAATCACTAGGTGATAATTTTGTCACTGAATTTGTCTTTACAAGTCCAATGATTGCAGTGCCTATTATATTGTTCACTTTCGTTTTGTTGTCGTTGATTATTGGTTACCTTGATTCCAGACTCGGCTTTCGTGAAGAAGAAATAAGGAACCATTCTAAATCTAATCCTGTATTAATGGATATTCAAAAGTCTCTTATAGAATTAAATATTAGAATGGCTAAAATGGAACAAGAGAGAAAGTCGAACGATACTTAATGTTTTTACTTTAAGGTCGATTTAAATAATAACTCTTATAACAGTGCCAACATAAGTCATTCAAGTCGGGAAAATTTTAGCTGTGCTTTTTTGTCTAGGACGGTCAATAACCTTTAGTTCACTAAACTTAGCCTCCTATTGGGAGAATAGTTTTTAAGGATTTGAAATGAAACGTAGACAGTTTGTTAAAGCTTCACTGGTAGGTGGCGGAGTTATTTTAGGAGTAGGTGCAGGCGCATTTACCCTGATTAAAGAGGGCAATAAAAATAGCCTTACCGTAGAGATGGCTTTAAAAAAGCTAGATGATTTATCTGATGAAAGTCTTATCCACCAAGGCGAATGGAACCCATATCAAATATTTACCCATTGCGCACAAAGTGTAGAGTTTTCAATGTCTGAATTTCCAGAACATAAATCGAATTTATTTAAGAGTACGGTTGGTCAACTCGCATTCTCGATTTTTGCATCTAAGGGTAAGATGACACATGACTTAGGAGAGCCTATTCCAAGTGCTCCAATTATTATTAAACATCTAGACTCAACACACGCACTCATTCGTTTAAAACAATCTCTGCTCAACTTTAGCCGTTATCAGGGGATTCTTGCGCCGCATTTTGCCTACGGTGAGCTATCGAAAGCGGAGTATGAAATAGCACATGTCATGCATTTATATAACCATCTTCAAGAGATAAAGACTTAACAATGCCGTGGTCAAGTCACTAAAATCACTCAAATTAATGTTAAGTGCTTTGCATAGTTTCTGTTAATTGAATCTAAAATAGAAACGTTAACTGACTCATCAGGTATTTGCATAGATTGATGTTTATAAAAGATAAAGCCGTTAATATACCTTATAGATCTGTGGGTTAATGGTAAATTTAAAGGCGATGAGTAAACAATGAAAGCAGAGTTACGATTAAAAATTATCGACGTTTGTAATAAAAAAATAGCGAGTAATGGTGACAACGTTGGACTATCATTTTATGCCTTTTTTGCTAATAAAAATGAAACACCTGAACTACTTATGGAAGTTGCAACATGGTGGATACAGACTCACAGATTAGATCATTTCGTTAAGGCTATTAAAATTAAAACCATGGTAGAAAATGGTTTGTAATGGAAGATAACCAATCGCATAATTGATAAAATTTAACCCCAATTTTTTCACTGCACTTAATATAATAATCGACTGTGATTTCGCACTTGGTGAGGTTTAATGACAAAGGAACTACAAAATATCAGTCAAGCCGCAATCGTTCTTGAAGCGTATAATTCATCTTGGGATGATAAATTTGCAGCAGAAAAAAAACGCCTAATAGCTGTTGCAGGTGATTGGCTTTATGGTTCTGTTGAACATGTAGGTAGTACTGCTGTTCCGGGCATGATTGCGAAACCGATAATAGATATAATGTTTGGCGTTAAGTCTTTGGAACTCGCTCAACCTGCTATTTTAGCGCTTGTCCAAAACGGTTATAAATATTGGCCTTATAAGCCTGAAGTTATGCATTGGTTTTGCAAACCTTCAGATGAATTTCGCACACATCACTTACATTTGGTGCCGTTTGAAAGCCCACTCTGGAATGAACGTTTAAGGTTCAGAAATTTATTACGTTCAAACTCAGTTATCGCTAACGGATACGCAAATTTAAAACAAGAATTAGCCATTACTTATAAAGACGATAGGGATGAATACACTAAGAAAAAGTGGCCGTATATTCAGCAAGTTTTACATGAAAATAAACTCACATCATGAAAATGATTTTACAATGAGTGCTATCTGAAAAAATATTTAATCTATACAAGAACAAAGCCTTCGGGTTAAAGCAAGTATCTCAACACGCTATGTGCCTAATAGCCGCACAGCGGCATTCGTAAACTTTAAAGTTTACTTAGCTGCTAACAAAAGCTATTTTATTGCCCCCTGTATAAAGGGTTAATCGTAGTATTTGATTTTTATTCAACTAGAAAAGATAATTTATATGACAACTTTTTTCGCAGGATTTTTTCTTAGCCTCTCTCTTATCCTTGCAATAGGTTCTCAGAATGCTTTTGTTTTGAAGCAGGGAATTAAAAAACAACATGTTTTATTAATTTGTACTATTTGTGCTATTTCTGACGCTATTTTAATTTCATTGGGTGTTGCAGGGTTTGGCGCTATTGTAAATGAGTATCCTTTTATTGAAACGTATGCCCGTTATGGCGGTGCTTTGTTTCTTCTTGTTTATTCTGCACTGAGTTTTAAGTCAGCATTCAGTCAACGTCATGTCTTAACACCAGAAGCTAAAGTACAGCATTCAGTCTTAAAAACGATTGCCATCTGTCTTGCTTTTACATGGTTAAATCCTCATGTTTACCTCGATACTATGGTGCTTTTAGGGAGCATTTCAACACAATATGAGGGAAAGCAAATTGAATTTACCTTAGGGGCAATTTCAGCTTCATTCACTTTCTTTTTTAGTTTGGGTTATGGAGCAAGATTTTTAGCCCCGCTATTTCAACAACCAAAGTCATGGCAAGTGCTAGAATTTATTGTTGGACTTACTATGCTCATCATTGCTTTTACGTTAATTTTTAGTTAAAAGGTATACTTAACAGTGAATTGACTATTGGCTGCCAAGGGAAATGTGTGTATCTCATCACAGCAATAGTTCTATTATTAACTTTTGTTGGTTTGGGGCTTATAGGCTTAGTTAAACAAAAAATAGTTATTATAATCTCCTCAATATTTTAGCTAGATATTTATTGCCTATAAATGGGCATAATCAGTAAAGGTATTATATGAACGCGTGTGAATTAATAAAATTATTATCTAAAAAAGGGACTGAAGATCTATCAACTTCATTACAGTGGATCAAACCGATACCTGAAGAGGGTGCTGCTTTAGTTGAGAAAATAGACATGGCCTTAAATATTGTTAAATTTTCTCAATCTAGACAAGCTGAATATGGAGGGGGCAAATCTTCAAACAATCACTTAGACTCTCTAATACGTTTAAGGGCTGAACTTAACAGTATTCTTGAGAAAACCTAAAGTAAACTAGTTAAACTTAACGATAATAAATTAAATAGGGCAGGCAATAACGTAAATAGCTGTGCTACTAATTTGGCATTTTGCCAATGATAATATTACTCTCTACTGAGAGCGGATGAGCAAAGGAATGCAAATGATTAGATTGAATCTTTATAAATATAGTAAAGCCTTATCGTTAATTAGTTTAATAGCGGTTACTTATAAATATTGGGGGTTTGGTTTTTGGGAAGCTATTTTTATTTTGCTCCCTTACCTGCTGGTATTTTTGCTTGCAAATAGAGCCGCTTATAGTAGCCCTTTGTTAATAGGATGTAGGGCGATAGCTGGCGTTATTGTTTCACTATTATGCGCAGTATTATTATTTGGCATAACGCCTTCTGCTCAAGCAGGTATTGGATTTATGTTTGTTGTTGTTATTCAGTATGGTGTTATTTTCGTGAGTGAAGCACTCATTGGTTTATTCACTTATCAGGCTGATGACAAATAAGACTAGTTAAGCAGCGCTAAATAAACATTGGAGTACGACGTTGAAAAAATGGATGTTAATTTCTTTACCTATATTATTTTTTATTGGCTTTGCTGGGGCAAACTACCTGGGCTTTTTATCGCCATCTTTTACATCTGTTGTAAACAAGCCCATTCAAAGAATAGATTTAATAGACCTTCAAGGAAGTCGTCATTCTTTTGATGAACTTAAGGGGAACGATACCGTTATTTATTTTTTTGCTTCGTGGTGCACTCCTTGCTACAAATCTTTAATGACGCTAGAGAAAGTGACCGCTAATAAGCAATTACCCATTAATTTATTAGCTGTTGCCTTGGATGAAGATATTGATGAAATTAACCGCATGTTAATTAAAACCGGTTTTACGGGTAAAGTGTGGATAGCTAGTGAGGGCACAATGGCCTTGCAGAAACGTTATTTTGGAAACGAAGGGCGTGCTGTTCCTTATGTAGTAAAGCTTGATAGAGACACAAATATTATCGAGAGAAGCTATAAATTAAATCAACTTACCCAATGGCAATCAGTTTTAAGGGATGGCGTATCTTTAAATAAAATATAGAATTTATAAGCAACAATTTAAGGGCGGGTAATAAACCTCCTTAGTTAAGTTTGAGGCCGGCATTATTGAATTATTTTGAGGATAAAATTGATGAAACAGTACAAATATAAAATAGTAGATACCAGAGATGTTGAGACAGCAGGACTGTTTAAAGGGAGAAAACGAGAAGATGTTGAAAGTTATCTCAATACACTTGGCAGTGCTGGTTGGGAACTGGTTAACGTAGATTTTCGTGAACTTGAAGGTGGTCTTGAGTTCGCAGGCGTAATGAAAAAAGAAATTTAGGTCATTTACAGGTCTAGAATACTTAACCCGTTTACTATCACTTCATAGCACTGGCGACGTTATTTAACTTCGTTGTATTATTTAGCTTACATTACTTCGCTGATTATTTGGCGTTATACAAAATAGAGAGTTTGGTGGAAAATTCAAAGACTAGGGCTTCAATAAGCTTCAGGTTCAATCGATTAGATAAGATGCAAGCCTTTACACTCGAGCGAGAGATACTAGGCTCATTGTGCGATAAAAATGTTGAAAATAATGTTTATGTTGTTTGTGTACCCTTAACAGACACTAACTTCGACGACATTAGTGACTATTATGTCCGACAAAGAGTTAATATTGAAGACTGTGATATATTTGTATCGGTTAGCTCGGATTCAGGTACTAAATGCTTTGATATACCTGTGATAGTCAATCGCATGCTTAAATATATCGATTGTAAATTAACCTTTGCTTTTACTGTATTATAAAGACTTTAAAACAAGTGAATCAAACGGATAAATTACAGTTGAGGGCCCGTCTATTATAGACCGCAACTTTAGCGACAAAGAACGATAGGGAGATCGAATGAAAACACTATCATTTATACTATTAAGCTTTTCCTTGTCTTGCACTGCGGCAGAGGATTTTTTGAATAAGTATGCGGTTAATATTGATGGCATGCTTATGAGTAAGCTATTACCCATAAACGAAATGGATACGCTGACCCATAAATTTGAACCTGCCATCACTTTTAATTGCGGTGTTAGCAGTCGAGTTTACGCGCTCGATGAGCAGCTAAAATTTAAATTTGAAAACGGTCAGTTAAGAGTTGTTTCAAGTTTTGTCTCAACCGGCAATATAATATCTTATACACCACTAAGAGCATTAAGTGGTTTTGCATTTCGTCCCGCTTTATTTAAAGGTTATTATTTTATTTCTGAGTGATTTTGCGATATAAGTCATTGAGAATGAGTATTAAGAGGGCTGTTTTTTGATTCATTCCAAACAAATAAAAGGCTTTAATTGACTGTTTATTAAATGCTTAAGTGGTTTTTATTAAGTTGAAGCAGAAGCTGAAATAGTCTTTGACGGATAAGTGTTAAAAAACGTAATCGATAGAGTAAATAAAAATCATTAAAAATTTAAATTCAAAACGCATCGAATTAATATCATCATCAGCCGCTCATCTTCACATTGAACTTGAAACACCTTTGTTACTTGCTGAAAAATTAAATGCATCTGTTTCAAGCGATTGGCCTAGCGGTGAATATGACCGAGATGCAATGGAGTTTTTTCTTTCTTGTTTCGAAAAAGGCGGTAAATTAGCTGAAGGTTGGTATGGCTGGTATGCTATAAATATTGCCGTTTCAGGAGAAAGAACTCTCGTGGGATCAGGTGGATATTTTGGTCCCCCAGATAGTAATGGAATAGTTGAGATTGGCTATTCTGTGCTACCTAGTTGGCAATGTCGTGGCTATGCAACAGAAATTGTTAACCTGCTCATTTCTCATGCCTGCTCCTTCGAAGAAACCAATAGTATTATTGCTCATACTGCACCCGAAAATAAAGCGTCTAAAAAAGTGTTGGTTTCTAATGGTTTTAGGGAAGTTGCAATGAATGATGGCCTGCTGAGTTTTGAGTATACTCGTTAGATTTATTGCTTTAATTGCAGTTGATATTTTAGGTAAAACCAGCGCTTTATAGTGCAGCGACTAAATTTGTTACGGTGAGTTGTGCTATATATTTTAATCAACTAATTTATCCCTTCAAGTTTTCGATTTTTAAGGAAATTACCTTTATGGATTTAATAAAAATTATATTACCTATCGCTTTAACGACATCGTTGTTGTGTCATGCTGAACAGACCCCATTAGAGCGATCTTTATCGCAAGAGTTAACTAAGGCAGTTACTAAAATTAACGCTAAAGGTGCTCAAATAATTGATGAAGAAACAAGGCTTGATTACGCAGCAACATTCAAAAATTTCATTATCTATAATAACACTATGATAAATTACAGTGCTGATCAACTTGATGTAAAGGCTTTTGAACCAATTATTGAGAAAGTGTTGATAGGTACATTATGTGCGAATAAAGCGTTAGAAAGTTTTATCAATTTGGGTGTAATAATGGTGTACCGCTTTCACGGTAAAAATGGTTTATATATAACAGAACTTTCAAAAGATATGTCTACTTGTAAAAAAATACAATAAGCTGTTTAAATAATGGCAACCTTAGGTTCTTTCCCTGATAGATATTTTATAAATAATTAAATTACCGGCGAAGCTAATAAATGAACGGGGTTATTTAGCGCAAAGTTAACAGACATAAAATTTTTTTTAATCTCAGCAAAACACTGAGTCTTAGAACAATCTATGAGTATTTAAGATGATTTCACGTAAATATCACAAAGTTGTATTTTCTTTTTTTATGGCGTTACTTATGTCTTGCGTAATGTCTTTTGTTATTAGTGTGTTTAACGTAGGTATGGTGACGAATATTGTTCCTATATGGTTAAAAGCGTGGAGTTTCGCTTTTATCTTTGCCTTTCCAACTATTTTAATTATATCTCCTATTGTACATAAATTGGTGAGTTTTGTTTTACACGAAGAAGAGCATAATATTTAATATATGATTTAGACGAAAATAATAGTTGGCATTTATTACGGTGTCGTTTATTTTTAGCTAGCTGATATTTTGTTTAAAGTGTTGTTATTTTTTAAGGAAAAGTTATGTTTCGAAGCATTATGTTTGTTTTTTTATCGCTACTGAGTCAGTTTTCCGTTGCGTTAGATTACACACAGGAAATCACAGAACAAGAGATACAAGAAAAAATATCAGCTTTTATGCCAATCGAAAAAAAGAAATATTTTGTCACTGTTACCCTATCAAATCCTATAATAGATTTACTAAAAGAAAGTGATGAAATAGGTATTCGTGCAAATATTGACGCTAGTGCTCCCGGTGGAATTAAGGGTAGCGGTGAAGTAATGATTAAAGGCACATTAGATTATGAGCCTAAAAAAGGTGAGTTTTATTTTAAAAACCCTACAATTATTAGTTTAGCCATTGATAAAGTTCCTAAAAATTTCACTCCAAAAATACAAGATATTGCGCAGGCCATGCTTTCAAAAGTGATGGCCGTTTATCCAGTTTATAAATTTAAAGATGATAATGTAAAACACAAATTAGCCAAAGCAGTATTGAAATCATTGGAAGTAAAAGATGAAAAATTAATTATAACGCTTGGTGTGTTTTAAATTAACAAACAGTTGACTAGTGTTGTTTACTGTAGATATAGCCAACTTATATTTTACGATTGTAATGTGACAGTTTGTCGCGCATTGAAAAAGACTTAATAGCAGAGGTGAATTTATGGATTTAACAGAATTGGTGATATTTCTAGCTATCGGTGCTTTAGCCGGATGGTTAGCGGGAAGGTTAATGAAAGGGGCTGGCTTTGGCTTACTCGGTAATATCGTTGTTGGCATTATAGGCGCAGTGGTTGGTGGCTTTGTCTTTGGCTTACTTGGTATATCTGCTGGCGGAGTCATTGGTACAATTGTTACGGCGACTGCGGGGGCGGTTATATTGATATTTGTTGTTGGTATCATAAAAAAGGCCTAATAGCCTGATACGACAGATGAAATAAAAGCATTATCCCTTAATTTTATCTATTATAATCGTAATCAAGGGCGCAATTATTCCGGGGATGCCGTATTATTCATGCTAGAAATTTAAGATACCCAGAGGAGAATACGAGTGGCTAAGCAAAATTACTCTTTCGAAAAACGTCAGAAAGAAATAGCTAAAAAGAAAAAAAAGGAAGAAAAACGTTTGAAAAAATCAGCTGTGGAGGAGGTACCGTCAGAAGACGAGCAAGTTGTCTCTGAAAATGACGATAAATAACACCTGATAGCTTCTACTTGAAGTCATAAAATAAGGTTGGCTTTGCTATTTTTTTCAAATTTTAGCCAACTATTTTAGCTTATATAACTTGTGTTTACTGATAAGTGTTATTGCAGCGTCTTTATTTTTATCGTTTTCTTTTTACTCACCGGTCGTTTCTCCAGTTCAGCATTAAATAAAAGAGCTCATAATAATGCCAAAGCTGGCGATTACTATGAATCGTTTGGTTAACCTGATGCAACTAAAGAAGAACGAGAGATGGCTAGGGAAAATCTTGAAAATTCCTACCGTATTGACCCTATCTTATTTGATTTATTATTTGGTCACAGCGAAAAATAAAGTATAGTTTTTGATGTTTTTAATTAAATATGCAGATCGAAACTTCTAACCATTCAACACAATTTGATATCCTTAAGTGATAACAACAAACTGATTGGCATAGCTTATCCGACAACAACGTTCATTTTTTTCACTGCTTAACAATGTATGAGTATTAAGTCGTGTTGCCTAATTAAAGAAGAGATATTTATGTTTACAGGAATAATTCAATCGATAGCTAAAATTATCGATATTACAGATGAAAAGGGTATCAGAACTTTTGTTATTGATTTCAACAAAGGTTTTTGCACTGATCTAGAAATAGGAGCAAGTGTTTCTGTCGACGGAGTATGTTTGACGGTTACTGAAATAGTGTCTGAAGTTAGGGTCAAGTTTGATGTAATGCTACAAAGCCTTTTAATAACGACCCTCAGCGAATATGGAAAAAATACTTGTGTCAATGTAGAGCGAGCAGCTAAAGAGGGGGCTGAAATTGGTGGTCATCCTCTGTCGGGGCATGTGGACTTTAAAACCCCTATTGTCAACATTACTCACATAGAAGACAATTATTGTATCCGTTTAGGTTTGTCAAAAGAATGGAAGCGCTATGTCTTTCCAAAGGGCTACATTGCCTTAAACGGAGCTAGTTTAACCATTTCTCAAGTGAATAAGACAGAGCAGTGGTTTGAAGTTTGGTTAATTCCTGAGACTCGAAGGATGACAGTGTTTGAGGCTAAGACTGTTGGCGAAAATATTAACATAGAGATAGAACGTGGCACTCAAGTTGTTGTTGACACTTTACGCGATACACTGGAAGAAAATCTAGGGGCTTTACTGCCGTTATTTGAGAAAATTCTGTCTGAACAAGGCGTTGATATTAATGCTTTAGGGCATAATGTAAAATCCCCAATAAATAAAAACAGCTAAAATAGTAGGCTATTGTTACGTGATATTAGCCGTTTTAAACGGCTAATATTTAATTGATATTTAAGTGTGAATGTAGAGTGTTTATGGATAACGAACTAGTCATTAGGGAAGCAAAATTCAGTGATCATTCGTTTATTTTTAAACTTTCACCTATTTTAGCTGACGTTGCTCAGTTATCTTGGCATTCTGACGATGTTATTCAAAAAATGCAATTTGATTATATTGCTGAAATGCTTGCTGAATCATCACAAGCCAACGTTACCTTTATCGCTGAAAAAAGTGATGTTTCTTTGGGGTTTATTCATGTTAGAACCCATAAAGACAGTATATCTGGTGAGATGTGTGGAACAATACCTTTGTTGGCTGTTTCACCTGAGTCACAGGGTTTAGGTGTTGGTAAGATTTTAATTGGGTTTGCTGAGAAATGGTCTAAAAATTTAGGGTGCAGGTTAATGCATCTGGAAGTTTTCGCTAATAATAAAAAAGCAAACGACTTCTACCAAACGTTAGGTTTTAAACCTGAAACGGTGCAGATGATTAAAACGATATAGGTTGTTATATTTTTAAAACGTAGTGACGCTGCTGGGTCGTTCACTACGTTTATTGAGTGTTTTGAAAGCGGTTACTATCAATTGATATAACTTAAGTTAAGCCACTTTGTGATTCTCAGCGTTTATTGATCTGTTAAACGGCTGTGATCGCACTCACCTTGCTATATTTCAGTTGCAGAGGCTACTGTCGTATATTCATAGTTAAATGCTCTGACTTTCTTACCTGAGTCAGCTATAAATTCTACGGTAGTTGAACGGGGTAATATCAATACTGCCTCGTATTCTTCACCCGTTAAAAAAGTGTCATTGCCACATACTAGGTCTTGAGTTAATTTTATCCGCATTACTAATCTTCGCTATGTTAAATTAATTTAACTTATCATATCATCTTTTTATGAACATATTAGTGCAAAAATTCGTCAGGCTGATTTCAATGATAATTTTGGCTAATATGGTAAGAATAATCAGCCATTAATATACAGAGATGGATTTGCGAATTGTTAACATTTAAAGATTAGAGTTTGATTATACTGTCAGCTAAGCTGGCAATTATCGATTTATTTTCACTAGTCGATGACTCTAAGCCTTTTCTAAAAAGCCGAGATGGCCGTGAAGCTTTTAAATTTTATCAGGTCACATGTTAATAAAATATCAAGCAACAACGTCGTTGAAAATAAATATTTATCGCGAGGGCATCATTATAGCGGTAGTATGGAAAATTAACTAAAGCGCAGGTAAGGCAACTTTATATGTCATCTAGAGTAAGACTGATTCTTTCGGCGGGGATCTCATTTTGTTTTTATTTTGCTTGGTCATATTGGGCGAATGGTTTAGTCAGTGAAGATCAATCACTAGTGTTAAGATCGGCAATTGTGCAAGGAACATTAAGCGGCACGATTACTATTTTATTTACTTTTATATTAGAAAAATCAGTGTCGAAATTTGGGCAAAGTTATCTTTCATTAATATTTGTTGTGCCTATCATCTGTACAGTGTTTTCTAAAACAAAACAAAACATCGCCATTTTTAGAACCTTCAGAAATGCCTTAGACCGCTCGGCTAAATATTTAAGTAATAACGCTATACCAGGTACTTTGTTAGCACCACTTTTACCTATAGCGATTCAATCTAGCATTGCCATTGGTGTTAACTTTATTAACCAGACGCCTAATTTATGGTTAACGGTTACACCTAGTATAATCATTACCGCTATTTATGGTTATGTGTATACCTTCACTTTACTGAGTAAGCCTGCTGAGCCAGCTTGATTAGCTAACTCGATTATTTATAAAATTAATTAAATTATATTTTCCGATTAAATTTAGCCTACAGTACTATCTGGTTAATTATTGGCAGATATTGAAATATGTTTACTGTTTTTGATTTTTAGTTTTCTTACTGAAAATAACATTGAGTTAACCCATTTCAATAATGAACGATTAACGAGTTAGTAAGCTTGGTATATCATCTTAAATAACGACTAATCGATGAGTTAGAACTCCGTGATCACCTCTAAAAAGATCACGGGGAAAGTTTTCTTTATTGGGAAAGCTACCGGTTATTGGCTTTTATTAACACCACCAATTAGCTGTTTAGGATCTAATCTTGCCATAAGCTCTGCTTCACTAATATTGGTTAGTTCGATAGCGACATCTATTACGGTTCTTTTTTCTAGGTATGCTTTTTTAGCAATCTCAGCACTTTTTTCATAGCCGATCAAGTCAGTTAACGCGGTTACTAAAATTGGATTTTTTGCTAAATTTTGCTTAATTTCGTCATGATTCACGCTTATATCTTTGATAACTTTATCAGCAAGTGCGTTAGCGCTTGAGCTGAGTAGTTGAATACTTTGCACTAACGTATGAGCGATTAAAGGTAGCATGGTATTAAGTTGGAAGTTGCCAGATTGTCCTGACAACGTAATGGTTGTGTCATTGCCGATGACTTGTGTGCAAGCCATTAAAACCGCTTCAGGGATCACTGGGTTGACTTTCCCTGGCATAATACTGCTACCTTTTTGTAGTTCAGGTAATCGAATTTCATTTAATCCATTTAATGGTCCACTGCTTAGCCAGCGAATATCATTGCTGATTTTACTTAAACTAACCGCGGTGGTTTTAAGAATACCGCTAATGCATACCGCTGTGTCTTGTGCACTAATTGCCCGAAAATAATTATCGGCAGGCATGAAGGTTAAACCGGTGTTCTCGGTTAAGGTACGAGTGACAATAGTGGCAAAATCTGGGTGTGTATTAACTCCAGTACCTACAGCTGTGCCGCCAATGGCAAGCTTGTATAAACTTGGTAAGTTATTTTGTAGCTGGTCATAGGCATAACTCACTTGAGCACTCCAACCACTTATTTCCTGAGCAAAACTTAATGGCATTGCATCCATTAAATGAGTACGGCCTGTTTTTATGGTGTCATGATGCTGACCGGCTTTGTTGTCTAAGGTGTTACGTAAGTGTTCTAGCGAGGGTAATAACTGTTCAGCGATAAGTTTTGCTGCACTTAAGTGGATACAAGAGGGGATCACATCGTTAGAACTTTGTCCCATATTTACATGATCATTAGGGTGAACGTTTATGGTTTGATTACTTTTTAACTTAACTAATGAAGCAATCACTTCATTTGCGTTCATATTCGTGCTGGTTCCCGACCCTGTCTGGAAGACATCAACGGGAAACTGATTATCGTGGAAACCATCCGCAACTTCTTTGGCAGCCAATTGAATTGCTGCAGATTTATCAGCATCAAGTAGACCCAGTTCTTGGTTCGCTTGTGCAGATGCGCTCTTGATTGTGCCTAATGCCCAAAGGAAAGCGCGTGGCATTTTTAAATCGCTAATAGTGAAGTTGGCTAATGATTTAGCTGTTTCATTACCGTATAAACAGGCAGTTATATGCTTTTTATTAACTGTTGTTTTATCGTCTTTTTTTTGCATTTAGTTAGCCTTTTAAGTATCACGCACATTAATCATAGAGAAAGGTCGAAAAGAGTCTATTGAATAGGGTTATTTCTCAAATATTAGTTTTGCCTTAACCGCTTTAGGTAATTAGCATCATTCAATTTTTCTCTCTGATACTGTGCGAATAAGTTTATTTGCTCTACATTAAGACTACAGGTTACCGTTTTATCTTGCCAATTTAAAGACGCTAATTGTTTAGGTGCAATAAGTACCTTTTTACCGCCGGGCGAGCAATTACAGGTATCAAAATAATTGTGGCAACTAAGGCCCATATAGAACTCGATAGTTGCTTAAAATATTTTCTAGCAGACACTTAAATTATTTATGGCTACTACGCAAAAGTCGTTAATTAAATTAATTTATAAATACCATTGTTATATTGTTATATTGTTATATTGTTATATTAAATTTATTCAGATTTTAACCATGAGTTAAGTCTGGTTCTATAAAACTTTTTTTACTTTATATGAAGGAATAATATGAAAAGTATCAAACTATTAGCGGGATTTTTAATTGGTTGTTTTTTATTTAATGCCAATGCGGAATCAGCAATAAACTATAGTTATTGTGAGCGCGATTGCAAAATGGAATATAACTTTTTTAAGACATATGCTAGAGAAGGTTCGTCTTTGGCAAACTTAGCGATGGCAATCATGAATTATAGAGGTCATGGGCGTGAAATAAATATACCTTTAGCCAATAAGTTACTGATCCGAGCAGCCAGAGATGGTGAGCCTGGTGCAATGTATCAACTTGCTTATAATATGATGTATGGTTTACACATGGAGCAAGATCTTGAAAAAGCACTCGTTTGGTTTAAAAAAACCGAAAGGTTTAATGTCTTAAACACTAAACGTAATGTTAGTTTGCTAACGCTGCTTTTAAATGAAGAGCAAGTTGAAAAACGACCTTCAATAAAAGCATTACTGAGTAAAGCGAGCCAAACAAAAGAAGAGCGGTTGTCTAACACAGAAAATGATGATGGCATCGAGCATATTGCAGTGACTCATCAGTTCTACTGGGATTATATTTTGTACAATGCCGAGCTGCAAACTTGCACGGTAAAATGTTTACCAACGTCATTCAATACCCTAGTTCCTTTAATTCATGTTGTTAACGAGCAAGCACTGTTGAATGAATTAACATTAGCGGTTAGCGCTAAAATTTAATAATCAATTAATAGCTAGATATTAACCATATGCTGTCAATGCTATGGGCAATGGTTATAAAGCTTATCTCACATTAGCAACCCTTTTGGGGCTGCTAATGTGGCTGCATTTTAATTTTAAGGATGAAAAACATCGTAAAAGTAAATTTCTACTTTAACCGCTATTACATCATCAAGTCATAAAATTACCGATGTTTATCGCTTCAAGTTAGGTCATGCATTCACTTTGATCATGGCGTATTTCAATAGATATGTGTGATAACTGTGGTAAAAATCCTTTTAAAATACGTTCATATTCGTTTGAATCTAAAGGCTCGGCAGAGGTTACTTTAAGAATTGCTGCTTGGTGTGCGCTTGCTATTTTCCAAACATGAATATCGTTGATCACGCTATTTTTTTCACTTAATACCGCTGAAATTTCATCCATGGTTGATTTATTTATCGATTTATCAAGCAGTACTTCACTTGATTCTTTAATTAATCCATAAGACCAACGCAAGATAACGATGGCACCGACAATCCCCATCAGTGGATCCATCCATAATAAACCAATATATTTACCCACCAATAAGGCAACAATCGCTAATAAAGAGGTGAGGGTGTCCGCTAGTACATGAAAGTAGGCGGCTTTCATCGTATGGTCGTGCTGGTGCTCGTGGTTGTGGTCATGGTTGTGGTCATGGTGGTGGTGATGGTGATCATCATGTAAGATGAAAACAGAGGCAACATTCACCAGTAACCCTATAATCGCAACAACGATTGCTTCGTTAAAATGAATTGATAGCGGGGCTGACAATCGCTGAGCAGATTCAATTATCATCATCAATGCGACAATCGCTAATGCAATTGCACTGGCAAAACCACCTAAAGAGTTTACTTTGCCTGTTCCAAAACTAAAGTCTTTATTACTGGCATGCTTTTTAGCATAAGAGTAAGCAAAAATAGCAATAAGAAAAGCGGCAGAATGAGTGCCCATATGCCAACCATCAGCAAGCAGAGCCATAGAACCAGACCATGTACCAGCAGCAATCTCAAGTACCATAATGATGGTTGTTAGCCAGAAAACAATTTTTACTTTATTTTCATGAAGCTTACTGTCAATACCAAAATCGTGCGAGTGTTCCCACTGAATACCACTATCTTTTTTCATTAAATATCTCCATCGGTTGCTTAATGCAGTTAGTCATAGCATCAATATATTTTTTGAAATATACTATACCCTAGTATACTGCAATTCAAGTAAAGGAAATTTATGTCACATACTGCCGCCGGAAATAAAAAGCTGCTTAGTCGTGTTAGACGAATAAAAGGCCAATCAATTGCTCTAGAGACTGCTTTAGAAGGAGAGCCCGATTGCATGGCTGTTTTGCAACAGGTTGCTGCAATAAAAGGTGCGGTTAATGGTTTGATGAAAGAAGTGCTAGAAGCTCATTTACGAGAGCATTTAGGTGCGGAGGATATGACAAAAGAGCAACGATTAGCAGAAGTAGAAGATGTTATTTCTATTCTTAAAAGTTACTTAAAATAATCACCGTAATTAACACCGATGAAAAGTAGTGATTAATATTTTTTATTGAATAAAAAAAACAGTTATGTAATCATTTATTATTATCATAATATTTTGTTGGCTACTTTGAGATTTCTTTTCCCTAAAACATTAATAGTATTGTTCGTATGTTTGGCCTTTGTTGGTCAGGCAATGGCGTCTACTAGTATGGCTTATCAAATGATAGGTATGAAGGTAATGAATGCGCAGCCACAAGATATGTCTATGATGGATCACAGCGACCACATTATGGCTAGTGACTCAACTGAGCAGTCAGAAAATACAAAAGAAGATTGTTGTACGTCTTCATGTAAATGCTCTGCTGGCGGTTGCTCTATGGTTATCGCATTTATCAAAGGTGTTGCAGGTAACGGACCTGTCGCTAATTTTTCAGCTAAGATTTTTTCTTCTTCTAGTTTGGCTTTAAGCCAACAACCAGCATCTTTGTACCGCCCACCAATATTAAGCTAAATACAGGATAAATGCCTCCAAATTTTGGACCATTTATATCATTACTCTTGTATTAGGCTCTTTTGATATTGCGTTGTTATAACAACTTATCACTGATAAAAAACCTAATTAATCAAAAATATTAATTGATATCCCTCTTGGAGGGGTTATGTTTTCAAAAAAATTCACACCAAAATTAATGGCAGACTTTGCTGTTGGCTCAGATAATAAAGTGCCTGCACTTGCTACTGTGACGCGACCGTTAACATGGGTTCTGACAAACGGTGTTCCATTAAGGAATATGCTGATGAATAATCACAACATCAATAGTAAGTTTTACTTAAAATACAGTGCAGGGCTGCTTGCTTTGATTGTCATTTCTGCCAGCGCCTCTGATGTTAAAATGGTTAAGAGCCCGCCACCATTGTCTTTTATAAAGGCAGTTAAGGTCGCTCAAAAAAATGATCCTTGGTTAACGGGGAATGTTCATCAACAAAACGCTCTTGAATCGATGAGCTCAGCTGCTAGTACCTTACCCGATCCTAAAATGTCAATTGGCTTGGCAAATTTACCGACTAACGGTTTTGACTTTGGTCAAGAAGGTATGACGCAAATTAAAGTGGCTATTTCACAAATGTTTCCACGTGGCGACAGTCTAGCGATTAAAAGCCAACAACTAAAAATTGAAAGTGAAGCGTTTCCCTATCAACGTAAAGACAGAGAATCAAAGGTTGCGGTTACCGTAGGAAGTTTATGGTTGGACACCTATCGAGTTCAGCAAAGTATTGTTTTAATTGAAAAAAATAGATCGTTATTTGAACAGTTAGCTGATGTAGCAACTGCAAGCTATTCATCGGCTTTAGGTAAAACTCGTCAACAAGATATTGTTCGTGCGCAATTAGAATTAACCTATTTAGAAGACAGGTTAGATAAATTAGCACAGCAGAAAAATCACTATGAAGGCATGCTTTTACCCTGGCTAAACACATTTTATAAGACGGGTAGTACTATAGATGAAGCGTCATTACTAACTGACTTTTCTTCACATGATATTGTAGTCAGTCATCAATTACCGCAACTAGAGTTAATGAATAGTCACTTAGTTTTGAAAGAAAATTGGCTTACACCAGGAGAGTTGCTGCCATATTTTTCAAATCACCCGGCGGTTATTGCTGTCGATAAGAAGGTGACTGCGACCAAAACAGGGATAAATTTGGCGCAGCAAAAATATAAAACTGAATGGGGTGTAAATGCAAGTTATGGCTATCGTGGCGATGATGCTATGGGAGGAAGTCGCGCCGATTTATTCTCTATAGGCGTAACTTTTGACATCCCCCTTTTTACTGAAAACCGACAAGACAAAGAAGTTCAATCGGCGATATCTCAAGCAGAAGCGGTGAAAACCGAAAAGTTACTATTACTAAGACAACTGCTAGGTGCTTACTCGAGCGCCAAAGGAAGACTATTGCGCTTAAACGACAGACAAAATTTATATAAAAATAAATTATTACCACAAATACATGACCAAGCAGAAGCCTCTTTGACTGCTTATACCAATGATGATGGCGACTTTTCAGAAGTTGTTCGCTCACGTATTGCCGTGCTAAACGCTGAAATCGACGAGCTAACACTTAATGTAGAAGAGCAGAAGATAAGGCTTGAGCTTAATTATCTTTTTATTGGCGGTGCCAATTCGGTCGCTATACAAAACAAAAATAGCAAACTGGCTTTAGACAAAAGTAGACGAAATACGATTATTTCGGGAGAAAAACAATGAGCACATCTACCTCAACCAAATACGCTAAACCATTAGTTCTTGGTATTATTATTGGTGGGATGCTGACTGTTGCTCTCACTAAACTTATCACTTCGGGCAGTAACTCAGTTTCGGATGTTACGTCTAAAGAGAAAGTGCCACTTTATTGGGTCGCACCAATGGATGCCAATTATATCAAAGATAAACCGGGTAAATCACCGATGGGCATGGATTTAGTACCCGTTTACGATGACGGTGGCAAAGGACCTGATGAAGGTCCCGGCACCATTCGTATTTCACCTGATGTAGTTAATAATTTAGGCGTACGTACGGTAAATGTTCAATATAAAAAGCTCAATAGCCAAATTAATACCGTTGGTTATGTTACTTATAACGAAGATAAGCTTGTTCATATTCACCCTCGTGTACAAGGGTGGATTGAGAAGCTCTATGTTAAAGCTGTTGGAGATCCAGTTAAAAAAAATCAGCCATTATATGATATTTATTCTCCTGAGTTAGTTAATGCCCAAGAAGAGCTACTGCTGGCATTAGAGAGAAAAAATAATCGATTAATTAATGCGGCAGAAAATAGATTATCAGCACTACAGTTACCTAAACTAGCGATTAAAGAACTAAAGAAAACGCGAAAAGTACAACAAAAAATAACTTTTTATTCACCACAAACCGGTGTTGTTGAAAGTCTAAATATCCGTGAAGGTTTTTTTGTAAAGCCAGGTACAACATTAATGTCGGTAGCTAATTTATCGGAAGTTTGGGTTGAGGCTGAGGTGTTTGAAAGGCAAGCAAGTCTAGTTAAAACCGGGTTACCCGTTACCATGACACTTGATTATTTACCGGGTCAAAAATGGCAGGGACAAGTGGACTATATTTACCCAATACTTGATGCTAAAACACGTACTGTGAAAGTTCGTTTACGTTTTAATAATGAAGCGGGTGACTTTAAGCCTAATATGTTTGCAGAAATTGCCATAGATACAACAAGTGATAAACGAACACTCATTATTCCTAAAGAAGCGTTAATTCGAACGGGTAATCAAGACAGAGTTGTTTTGGCATTAGGAGAAGGCAGTTTTAAGTCAGTTGAGGTTTCTGTTGGGCGTTATGGCAGTGACAGTGTTGAAATACTAACCGGCCTTACTGATAGCGATAAAGTGGTGAGCTCGGCACAATTCTTATTGGATTCTGAATCGAGTAAATCTTCTGACTTTAAACGTATGCATTATCAGCTGGAACAAACAACGTCTGACTCAAATGACTCAATAGCGATGACGATGAGTGATAGCAATAATAACGTTATCAAAGAGAGTGTTTCCTCTGCAACAGTCAATGGTACCGTTATTTCGACCATGGTAAATCATCGAATGGTGACTATCGACCGAGAAGCCATTGTGAAATGGGATCGAGAAGCCGATAGAGTCGATTTTATTGTCGATGAAAAGGTTGATATGACCTTATTTTCAATCAATGCCTATGTGATGTTTACCTTTGAAATTCGCGCGGGTAATTTTATTATTGTTAGTGCTATGGCAATGTCGGCACCTGGTGTCGATACAAATAACATGACTAACGACGAAAGGAAATAATGATGATCACTGCTATTATTCGATGGTCTGTTGGTAATCGATTTTTTGTCTTACTTGCTACATTATTACTGGTGGCTGCTGGTTTATATTCTGTCAGCAAAACGCCTATTGATGCACTACCAGATTTATCTGATGTGCAAGTCATCATAAAAACAAGTTATCCGGGTCAAGCGCCACAAGTTGTTGAAGACCAAGTTACTTATCCCATTACTACAGCGATGTTGTCCGTGCCCGGCGCAGTTACGGTAAGAGGCTATTCATTTTTTGGTGACTCTTATGTTTACGTTATTTTTGATGAAGATACCGATCTTTACTGGGCACGTTCAAGAGTTCTTGAGTATTTAAGTCAAGTTGCCCCAAACTTACCCAGTGATGCTCGCCCTCAATTGGGTCCCGATGCTACAGGCGTGGGCTGGGTATATTTGTATGCCCTAACCGATAAAACTGGTCAACATGATTTAAGCCAATTACGGAGTTTACAAGATTGGTTCTTAAAATTTGAGTTACAAACCGTGCCTGGCGTTTCGGAAGTTTCTGCTATTGGTGGCATGGTTAAACAATATCAAGTACAAATTAACCCAGAAAAACTGCGTGCTTTTGGTATACCTCTCTCTCATATACAACAGGCCATTAAACAAGGTAATCAGGAAATAGGCGCATCAGTTGTTGAGATGGCAGAAGCCGAGTATATGATCAGGACGACAGGTTATATTAAAAGTGTCAGTGATTTAGAAAACATTCCGCTAGGGGTTAACGAGAAGGGAACACCGCTGTTATTAAAAGATGTTGCCGATATAGGCACAGGTCCGCAAATGCGTCGTGGTGTTGCTGAGTTGAACGGCGAAGGTGAAGTTGTTGGTGGTATTGTGGTGATGCGTTTTGGCGAAAACGCACAGCAAGTCATTAATCGTGTTAAAGATAAACTGGAAAAACTCAAAAAAGGTTTGCCCGAAGGCGTTGAGATAGTACCTGTATATGACCGCTCTGCCTTAATTGAACGTGCAGTAGATAATTTAGCCTACAAGTTGCTCGAAGAATTTGGCGTAGTCGCATTAGTGTGTATTATCTTTTTGTTTCATGTTCGCTCTTCTTTAGTGGCAATTATTAGTTTACCGGTAGGTATATTAACCGCTTTTATCATTATGCACTTGCAAGGGCTTAACGCGAATATTATGTCGTTGGGCGGCATTGCTATTGCTATTGGTGCGATGATTGATGGCGCCATTGTCATGATAGAGAATATGCATAAGCATATGGAAAAAACGCCCTTAACAAAAGAAAATCGCTGGCAAATTGTCACAGAATCAGCCAGTGAAGTCGGGCCGGCATTATTTTTTAGCTTATTAATTATTACTGTCAGTTTTGTGCCGGTATTTACTTTAGAAGCACAAGAAGGACGAATGTTTGCTCCACTCGCTTTTACTAAAACCTATGCTATGGCGGCTTCTGCGGCGTTAGCTATTACCTTAGTTCCGGTACTTATGGGCTATTTTATTCGCGGTAAAGTGTTAGCAGAGCATAAAAATCCGGTTAATAGATTTCTGACCTTTATTTATATGCCAGCCTTGAAGAAGGTTTTACATTTTCCAAAAATCACTTTAGTTGCGGCATTAGCTGTGTTGGCTATTGGCATATATCCATTGGATAAAATTGGTAGCGAATTTATTCCACCACTTGATGAAGGTGACTTGATGTATATGCCGACAACCTATCCAGGGATTTCTATTGGTCAAGCTCGTCAACTTCTTCAACAAACCGACAAATTGATTAAAACCGTCCCCGAAGTACAAACCGTGTTTGGTAAAGTTGGTCGAGCTGAAACCGCAACAGATCCTGCGCCACTGACTATGATAGAGACTTTTATTCAGTTAAAACCTCATGACCAATGGCGAGAGGGCGTAACCACAGAGAGCTTAAAGAAAGAACTTGATGCGTTAGTCAAACTACCCGGAGTAACCAACGCTTGGGTTATGCCTATTAAAACGCGTATTGATATGTTGGCAACCGGTATTAAGACACCGGTAGGCATAAAAATAGCGGGGCCACAACTGGACGTTATTCAAGAAATAGGTCAGCAAATAGAAGTCATTTTAGCCGATGTTCCCGGCACAGCGTCCGTTTATTCAGAGCGAGTTGCCGGTGGCCGTTATATTAAAATAGATATCCAGCGAGAAAAAGCTGCTCGTTATGGCCTAAATATCGCAGAAATTCAACAAGTGGTGGCAACGGCTATTGGTGGAATGAATGTTACTAAAACGGTAGAAGGTTTAGAGCGATATCCCGTTAATTTACGCTATCCACAAGATTATCGTGATTCGCCTGAACAATTATCTTCACTGCCCATAGTGACGCCAAACGGACAACGTATTTCGTTAGGTGATGTTGCCAATATCATCGTAGAAAATGGACCTCCGGGCATTAAATCTGAAAATGCCCGACTCAATGGCTGGGCTTTTGTTGATATTGATGGCGTTGATGTCGGAACCTACGTTGAAGCGGCGCAACAAGTGATTGCTGATAAATTAATCTTGCCTGCTGGCTACTCTATTACTTGGGCTGGACAATATGAATATATGCAACGTGCTAAAGCTAAGCTGACTTATGTGGTGCCATTAACTTTATTTATTATTATTATTTTACTCTATCTGAATTTTAGGAACGTTATTGAAGTGGCGATGATTATGGGAACTTTACCCTTTGCGATGGTAGGAAGCATTTGGTTAATGTACTTAGAAGGCTTTAACTTCTCAGTTGCTGTTGGCGTTGGTTTTATTGCGTTAGCCGGTGTTGCTGTAGAGATTGGGGTTATTATGTTGGTGTACCTCAATCAGGCTTACCAATCGATGCTAAGTGAACACCGCTTAGAAGGTATCATCACTAATAAAGAAGATGTACTACAGGCTGTTTTACATGGCGCTGGGATGCGTGTTCGTCCTGTTATGATGACTGCTGCTGCTATTATTGTTGGTTTACTCCCTATTTTATATGGCACAGGTACGGGCTCTGAAGTGATGAGTCGTATTGCCGCACCTATGGTTGGCGGTATGTTGAGCGCGGTTATTTTAACATTACTGGTTTTACCAACGCTGTTTTATTTATGGCGTTCGTCATCGATAAAATAGTGGCGATAAAAATAGTTTAGCAATCACCCTAATATTCATCGAGGTTATGGCGTTTTAAAATAGCGCCCGTACTTTTAAGTCTCATTGATGGTAGGGTAGTTGGGTAAAGTTTTATAAAGCATTGTGTACAAACTAATGAGGGAAAACTATGAACGAAAATGACAAAATAAAAGCATCCGATTTATTTGTGCAAGCATTAGAAGCCGAAGGAGTCGATCATATCTTTGCTGTTCCCGGCGAAGAAAACCTCGATATGCTCGAGTCCCTTCGCAAGTCGTCGATAAAATTAGTGTTAACTCGCCATGAACAAGGCGCAGGATTTATGGCGGCAACTTATGGACGCTTGACTAATAAAGCGGGCGTTTGTTTGGCAACACTAGGCCCAGGAGCAACAAATTTAGCTACACCTGCGGCCTATGCTCACTTAGGTGGTATGCCCTTAATTATGATCACCGGACAAAAGCCAATTAAAAAATCTAAGCAGGGCCAGTTCCAAATTATTGATGTAGTTGGCTTGTTTGACCCCATTTGCAAAATGTCTAAACAAATTGTCCATGGCAATACGATTCCGTCATTAGTGCGTGAAGCTTTCCGTCTCAGTGAAGAAGAGCGCCCGGGTGCTGTATTATTAGAGTTGCCTGAAGATATTGCTGCTGAAGATTGTACGGCAGGGATTATGACACCCCATAAACGTCATTATGCAGGTCCTAATGAGGTGGCACTCGAGGAAGCGGTTACGTTAATAAAGGCCGCTAAAATGCCGTTAATACTTATTGGAGCGGGCGCGAATCGTCAAAATGTTCGAGAGGCAATGTGTGATCTTGTTCACACAACACGTATTCCCTTTTTTGACACTCAAATGGGAAAAGGAGTTGTTGATGAACGCTCAAGTCTCTTTTTAGGTACTGCTGCGTTATCATCGGGTGATTATTTACATTGTGCGATTGAACGTGCAGATTTAATTATTAATATTGGACATGATGTTATTGAAAAACCGCCGTTTTTTATGGAGCAAGGGGGTAAAAAAGTTATTCATGTTAACTATAAATCTGCGAAAGTTGATCAAGTATATTTTCCTCAATCAGAAATTATTGGTGATCTCGCGGCGTCTGTGACTGCTTTAAAAGATAAGTTAGCAGGAGAAGTAAAGTTTGATAGAAGTTATTTTGATAAGGTAAAACTCGCCATAGATGAGCATCTTGAAGAAGGAGCTGACGATAATCGCTTTCCTATTATTCCTCAGCGCTTTGTTGCAGACATTCGAAAAGTCATGGGTGAAAAAGATATCATCGCCTTAGATAACGGTATGTACAAACTTTGGTTTGCCCGTAATTATAAAGCTTATCAACCTAATACGGTACTACTCGATAATGCCCTCGCTACAATGGGCGCTGGTTTGCCATCAGGTATGATGGCAGCAATGTTAAACCCTGACCGACGTGTGATGGCAATATGCGGTGATGGCGGTTTTATGATGAATTCACAAGAATTAGAAACAGCAATTCGATTAGGCTTGAATCTAGTGATCACCGTGTTAAATGATAACTCTTATGGAATGATCCGTTGGAAGCAAGCCAGCTCTGGCTTTGCAGATTGGGGCTTGGAATTTAATAACCCTGATTTTGTTAAATACGCAGAAAGTTACGGCGCAACAGGGCACAGAGTTACCTCTGCTGAAGATATCATTGCTACCTATGAAAAAGCATTCTCAGCGGGAGGTGTTCATCTTGTTGAACTACCCGTTGATTACTCTGAGAATCAAAGGGTATTGATTGATGAATTGGCAGCAAAGGTTTGTTTAATATAAACCTTTTGTCTTAATATCGCTTGTCAGCAAGCATTTTTTAACTTAATAAAGAGCAGATTATGGCCGACTTAGACAAAAATAGTACCGCTGAAACACTCGATGTGGTTAACCCTTATGACCAAACTTATGTAGGTTCAGTTCCAACGGTAACGTGGGATAAAATTGATGAATATTTAGAGACTGCCCAGCAACTCTTCAAAGATCGTAAGCAATGGCTACCTGCCTTTAAGCGGATAAGTATTCTTAAAAAAGCGGCGGTGTTAATCTCACAACGAGCTGATGAATTAGCGTTACTCATCGCAAGTGAAGGCGGAAAGCCGCTGGTCGATGCTCGTGTAGAAGTTACTCGAGCTATCGATGGTGTAGAGCTTTGCGCAAAAGAAATATCGGCATTAACAGGTAAGCAAATACCGATGGATTTAACTGAAGCTGGAGCGGGGCGAATTGCTTTTACCAGTAAAGAGCCTATTGGAGTTGTGGTTGCTGTTTCAGCCTTTAATCACCCATTAAATTTAATTGTTCATCAAGTAGCTCCTGCGATAGCTGCAGGTTGTCCGGTGTTAGTTAAACCGGCTCGAGATACACCATTATCTTGTCAGGTGTTCGTTGATATTATGCATGAAGCGGGATTACCACCTCAGTGGTGTCGCTTTATTACGTGCGAGACATCCACGTCTGAAAGAATGATCACTGACCCTCGCGTCGCCTTTTTTAGTTTTATTGGATCAGCCAAAATTGGTTGGATGTTACGTTCTAAATTAGCGCCAGGAACACGCTGTGCATTAGAGCATGGTGGCGTTGCCCCGGTTATTATCGAAGAAAGTGCCGATATTGCAGCAATGATCCCGAGTTTGCTTAAAGGTGGTTTTTATCATTCGGGGCAAGTATGTGTTTCTGTACAACGTATTTTTGCGCCTCGAAATAAAGCTCAAGCCATTGCAAAAATGCTAGCTGATGGCGCTGAAAAGCTCGTTGTCGGTAACGCTATTGATGAAACAACCGAATGTGGGCCATTAATTCGTCCCAAAGAAGTCGATCGTGTTGAAGAGTGGGTTAATGAAGCCGTGGCTGGTGGCGCAACACTTGTTACCGGCGGTAAACGCTTGGGTGATACTACTTATGCGCCAACAGTACTGCTTGAACCGCCAGTCGATGCAAAAGTTTCAAACATGGAAGTTTTTGGTCCAGTCATTTGTGTTTATGGCTATGATGACATTGACCAGGCTATTGCTCAGGCTAATTCACTAGACTATGCTTTTCAGGCATCGGTGTTTACCAAGAATCTTGATGTTGCGATGAAGGCGATACAGGAATTAGACGCTACAGCTGTAATGGTCAACGACCATACTGCCTTTAGGGTTGATTGGATGCCTTTCGCTGGGCGCAAAAGTTCAGGATATAATACCGGAGGCATAGCTTACACTATGCATGATATGTCTCAGGATAAGATGGCCGTTATTAAGCTCTAATACAGTAAGCGCTAATACAGTGAGCTTTAATATAGTGAAATAAATAGTCTTTATAAAATAAAAGCGTCTTTAGTTGTTACCAAAGACGCTTTTTTATTCGCTCTATACGCACTTTCATTCGGCGCCTAGTCATCAAATACCTTACATCGATAAATCTTCACGTAATATGTAAATGTTATAAGAAATTTCATCAAAGTGTGATGACCATCTTTGCAGTACTTTTTTAGCTTTCTTTGGACTATCCAAATGTTTAGCTAGTAATTTACTAAACTTAATATCTGGTGGCGCCATAGCTCCATAGGTCATGTAAGGGATAGCCAGACTCATTTCAAGTGTGCCATTGACTGTGTCATACCATAACCAATTATATGGCCAATTTTCTTTTTTAGCCGCATCACTGATGATTTTCTTATCTTTTTCTAAAGCTTCGCTGTGTCCTAACTTCAGCTGATAGGTATTAACACCGATATATTTATAAGTAACATCTGCTGGCCAATGACTGTTGTTTAGATCATTTTCAGCGCGGTGGTGTTCATAATGAGAAATATATTTGCTGACATTCTTACGCCAGTTTTCAGAGGCTTTCGCTTGAATGTTCCACTGACGGTAATCATCAAGCTCTGACCAAGTATTGCAACAAGACCGAACGATGTAAGCATCCATATTTGCCCCCATATCAGCTTGATAAACAGACCAGCTTCGTGGGTCTTTCATTAATTTTCGATAGGCAATGTGGTCTATAAACGCTTGTTCAAAATTAGCTATTTGTCCTGGTTTTGGTACAAATAACCACACATTAGCAATGTTTTTTACTGATTTTTCTTCTGCACTTACCGGTACTGACACCCAACTTAACATTAAGAACAAGGTTAATAGTACAAAATAAAATAATATTACTTTTAGATTTTTAGTCATGTTGGCTTCCTTTGTATGATTGTTCATCCATGACAACCGCCAACAACTAAATGGAATATGGAAGAGTAATAATACGAAGTAGTCGTATTATTATTTGAGTTGATTCATCAAAAGTGTAGGTGAAAAATTAAATAAAAGCCATTTATTGAGGCATGTTCATGCAATAATTTTGTGCTTTAACCGTTTGAGTTACTGTTACTTGGCTTGTCGGTAAAGCCAGAAATTTTGCGGCTATTTATTACTTCACCGTTTTATCCAAGCAAGCGTTATGGATGCTTAATAAAAACTCATTTTATTATAATAAGTTAGCTATAAAGGCTATGGTAAAACTGTCGAATAAATATTGCCCTTTATTAAAACGCAAGGATATAATAAACAGAAATATAATAATAAAAGGATGTTCTGTGTATCCCCAAACAAAAAAAATACTGACATTAGTTTTCATGTTTTTCAGTTACTGTTCCATGGCTATCGCGTTGGAAAATAAAAATATAGAAAACAAACTAGCGGTAAAAAACCTCGATATTAATACACTCTTTGAGGAAGACGATTACCGTGATGTTAGTTTATCTCCTGATGGTAAACATCTTGCTTTGATCCAAGATCAAAAAGGGACGCCTGTTCTTATCATCGTTGCTGTTGAAACGATGAAAGCGATTAATCAAATTTCCTTTGCCAATAAAGACAGTGTCGGTCAATACCGATGGGCAAATAATGAAAGATTACTGGTTTTTCTTGCCAGTAAAAAAAGAAATCAAGAGAGGAAGGGCTACTATGGTGAAATATATAGCATTAATATAGATGAAGATGAAGGTGACTTTATTTTTGGTGTCCGTTCACTTGTTCGTCGAGGAAAAATAAAAAAAGGCACTAAAGACCACGATTACGAAAAACATTTGGCGCATCCTGAAATAATCAGCATGTTAAAGGATGACCCCGAACATATCATTATTTCAACGTCACAATATAATGATAAAGGTATGTGGGTTTTTAAGTTAAATATATATGAGGGTCAAATAGAAACGTTAGCAAAAATTGAAGATAGCAAGGCAAACCATCAAACGACTCAGCTAGATTACTTCGATGAAAGCCAAGAGTTATGGCTTAGCAGCAACACGGAAGATGATGATATTACTATCGCGCGTTATGATTTTGATGATGAGTCTTGGTTGTACTATAAACCTAAAAATGCAAGCTCTAGCTTATCTATTATCAGTACTTATAAAGATCAAAAGCAACTAGTGGTAAGTGATTATTGTGGTAACGATACTATTTCTATTTGTTTATTTAATCCAAAAACTGAGCAATTATCGACGTTATATACCGTGGATGGTTATGATACCAAATGGCTTTACTTAGATAATCAAGGTAGACCTTTTGCCGTCTCTTACTTTGACGAGTACCCGCAATATAAAATTTTAGATAAAAAGCATCCTATGGCTGAAAAACTTTCGGACTTCTTAGGACAATTTGCCGGTTATCACATTAACGTTAGCTGGGATAAGACATTTGAGACAAAAGCCTTAATCTCTCTTTCGAGCGACATTCAACCGACCTTATGGTATTTATTTGACCGTGAAACAAATAAGTTGAGTTACGTTGCACATAGCAAGAAGGGTATTGATACTAAAAAATTACATCCGCAATACTCGTTTAAATTTAACGCAAGAGATAACACCCCCATTCAAGGATATATAACCTTACCAACAAAAACGACTACTGCCGCAGTACCTGCTGTTGTTTTAGTTCACGGTGGCCCACATGCTCGAGATTATTGGGGATTTAATCCAGAAGTTCAATTATTAGCTTCGAGAGGCTATGCAGTGGTTCAGGTTAACTATCGTGGTTCAACAGGTTTAGGTTGGAAATTTGAAGCCGCTGGTTTTGGCCAATGGGGAGATAAAATTCAGTATGACATTTTAGATGGCATCAATTATTTGGTCGACAAAAAATACATAGATAAAAGCCGTCTCTGCATCATGGGCGCAAGTTTTGGCGGTTATAGTGCTATTCAAAGCAGCATTATTGCACCTGATCTGTTTAAGTGTACTGTTGCTCGATCAGGGGTTTATGACTTGCCATTATTGGTTGATCACGAAGAGCCTGAGGTAGCGAAAATATTAATTAAAAGAGTCGGTCTAGAAAACATCCAAAAAGACCATTCACCCATTCATAAGATTAATTTATTAAAAGCGCCCGTTTTATTAGTACATGGCACCAAGGATGACAGAACACCTTTAGAGCAAGCAGAAGTATTACTTAAGCAATTAAAGAAGCATAACAAGTCGTACGAATGGTTTGAAATTGAAAATGAAGGGCATAATTTTTATAAGTCTGACAACCGAATTATATATCATGAAAAAGTTCTTCAATTTCTAAACAAACATAATCCGGTTACTTTATAATGGCTGCTCCCTTGTGCACAATGGTATAAGGGAGATTTACAGGCTAATTGCAGCCAAGATATTACCTAAGTCAGTAATCTAGTGTTTTTAAGTGGGATTTTTTTTGAACATCAATTTTATAAAAATTATTGCGAGTACTATTTTTGCCCTTTTAGCGTTTGCGGCAAACTCTGTGCTATGTAGGTTAGCATTAGGTGATAATGCCATTGACGCAAGCAGTTTTACGATTATACGGCTTCTTTCGGGCATTATTATATTAATTATTGTGCTGCAACTAACACGTAAATCAAATGAAATAAAACCTAAATCTAAAGGCAGTTGGTTGGCGGCAGGTATGCTCTTTATTTATGCTATCGCTTTTTCATTTGGCTATATCTCATTAGATACAGGAACAGGCGCACTGATTTTATTTGGCGCAGTACAAATAACGATGATTATGGCGAGTGTAATTTCAGGTAATAAACTTCATTTTACTGAATGGGTAGGACTCATTATTGCATTTTCTGGCTTTGTTTATTTAATCGTGCCGAGCCTAGTAACACCATCATTTAAAGGCTTTATACTTATGGCTGTTTCAGGTATTGCTTGGGGACTTTATACCCTTGCTGGCAGAACATCTAAAAATCCACTTAGTGATACCGCCTATAATTTTATGAGAACATCTCCTTTTATTTTAATACTGATAATTTTTGGACTTAATGATGCTCATATAACACCAATGGGGATATTACTTGCGGTATTGTCTGGTGGTATAGCTTCTGGCATAGGCTATTTTGTTTGGTATATAGCGCTGCGCGGACTCTCTGTTACACAAGCCGCTGTTGTGCAGTTGTTTGTACCTGTTATTGCTGCTGCAGGCGGAATACTGTTTGCCAATGAACTGATTACATTACGTTTGGTTGAGTCATCCGCTTTAGTGCTTGGTGGTATTTTAACGGTGATCTTAGGTCGATACTATTTTGTTCAGTTAGCAGCAAAGAAGCCACCCATCACTTAATGCATGTTTTTAATCAGCACTCAGCTGACCATTATTGAAAAGTTAGCGTCTTAGCTTAACATTAATGCACATCGCCATTGATAATCGTTTAACCGCCTCATTCATACAACCGATAATCCCAAGGGTTAAGTGGGATTGATCCACATCACTGTGCAGCATCGCACGAAAGCTCAATAGTACCGAAATAGCCCAATAGTACAGTTATAGGGTTCGATCGTATGCGACATTCTTAAACTAAGTGACTACAATAATAGTAATTTTGTACTATTGTACCTTTTTGGTGATAGCGGTCCCGTCGAAAACAGCGCTAATTCTAATGGCGAACGCTTAGCTTAGTTTAATATTTTCCCTTAATGAGGAAAAATAAACCTAAGGTGCTAACCTATGAAGGTAGTAATAAATATTATTGCTCAAACTTTTGATCTTTTAGGCATAAGTTAACTATAAATAAACGCATCATTATATAATTATCAATAAGTTGTTCAAAGTTTATCTTAAGGTAGAAGTTTGCGCTGTTGAAAATAATTCAATCTGTTAATACAGAGATAATCAGAAATAAAAATCAGCTACTTTAATAAGTGGTGTACTTAATAAATAGATGAGTTGATAATTTTTTAGCTCAGTTTTGGAGAGAAAGTTATGATTGCATTCAAGTTAAATGGGAAAAATGTTTCCTCTACTGCAGAGGAAGACACGCCTTTATTATGGGTTATCCGTGATGAATTTGGTTTTAAAGGCACAAAATTTGGCTGTGGTATTGGAATGTGTGGTGCTTGTACTGTACATATCGATGGTGCGGCGATCAGAACCTGCTCTTTTCCATTAATAGCCGCCGCAAATAAAAATATCACCACGATTGAAGGTTTAGACAACAATCATCCATTGCAGCAAACCTGGATCGATGAACAAGTACCTCAGTGCGGCTACTGTCAATCTGGACAAATTATGCAGGCCGCAACTTTGCTAGCCAGTAATACTTCGCCAAGTGACCAAGAAATTGTTGATCATATGAGCGGCAATTTATGTCGTTGTATGGCCTATATCCGTATTCAAAGCGCTATTAAAAGTGCTGCAGATGTTATGTCAGCCGATGTACAAACGTTTGATCCACGCTCTTCAACCCAACAATCATAAAGGCGTATGACAATGCAAAATATTAAAGATGCAAAAAACAATGTCAGCTTATCTCGCCGTCGTTTTTTAGTTGGTACGGTCAGTAGTACATTATTAATGGCTTTCGCACCCCTAGCTAGCGCCGCCAATATCGGGCAAAGCCCACAAGAAACTCTAAAAAATAAATTGTTTTCGCCAACTGTATGGTTTGAAATTAACCCACAGGGCGATGTGAACATTAATATTGCTAAGGCAGAAATGGGGCAGCATATTGGTACGGCACTCGCACGTGTTGTGGCGGATGAGTTAGGCGCAGATTGGTCTAAAGTCTCTATTACTCATGTAGACACTGACCCTAAATGGGGTTATATGGTCACGGGCGGTTCTTGGTCAGTATTTCAAACGTTTAAGCCACTTTCTCAGGCTGGGGCAGCCGGTCGTATTGCGCTAATAGAAGCCGCGGCAAAAATATTGAATTGCCCAGCAGAGCAATGTCGTGTTGAAAATGGTGCAGTAATTTATCAAGAACAATCGTTAAGTTTTGGTGAAATTGTCACTCAGGGCACCTTTAATCGTGTCTTTACACCAAAAGAAATTGATGCCTTACCCTTAAAACCAGCCAGTAAAAGAACATTAGTCGGCAAGCCTAGTTTAGCCCTCGATATTCCCGATAAAACCAATGGCTCGGCGGTTTATGGTATTGATGTTGAGTTGGAAGGGATGGTTTATGCTCGACCTATTGTTCCACCAACACGTTATGGCACTAAGGTCACCAATGTTGATGATAGTGCGGCTAAAAAGGTTAAAGGTTATCTTGGCTATCATATTTTGCAAGACCCAAGTGAAAACATTCAGGGCTGGGTGAGTGTCGAGGCCGATACTTATTACGGCGCGATTAAAGCCGGCGATGCGTTAAAAGTAAGCTATCAAGCGGGTAAAACAGCCAAAGTTAGCGAGCAAGATATTATTAAAGAAGGTGAGCGTTTAGTTGCTGATGAAAACGAAGGTGGGTTGTTTATTAATGACGGCGACTTTTCAGCGGCGAGTGCCAAAGCAGATAAATCTATTAATGCTGTTTACCGCACCCATACCGCGTTACATTTTGCTTTGGAGCCAGTTAACGCAACGGTAGAAGAAAAAAATGGTCTGTGGCATGTTTATACCGGTAATCAATGGCAGTCGTTAACTTTGCCAGCGATCGCTAAAGCGCTACAAGTTTCAGATGAAAATGTTGTTATGCATCAGCAATACTTAGGCGGTGGCTTTGGTCGTCGTTTATTTGGCGATTATGCGATTCCAGCTGTATTAACGGCTAAAGCTATTGGCAAACCGGTAAAAATGGTCTTTACCCGAGAAGATGACTCTAGATTTGACCAACCAAGATCGCCTTCGGTTGTTTCGTTTCAAGCGTTATTTGATCAAAAAAATAAATTTACCGGCATGCAACACGCACTTGCTGCGGGTTGGCCAACCTTATCAATGGCGCCAGGGTTTATGCCTGAAAGTCTAGATAAAAAAATTCGTGTCGATATGTTTTCCACCAGTGGTGCAGATCATTGGTACAGCATGGAAAACCATCGTGTGCGCGTGGCTAATAATAGCCTAGCACAACAAACTATGCTGCCCGGTTGGTTAAGATCCGTAGGGCAGGGTTGGATTGTTTGGGGATTAGAATCATTTATTGATGAAATAGCGCATCAAAGTAAAATGGATCCTATTGATTTTCGTTTATCGATGCTTGATGGTTTAGGAAAACAGGCGGGTAAAGCACCCGAAAGTGTTGGTGGTGCTAAGCGTTTAGCCCATGTATTAACTAGGCTTAAAGAAAAGACCGCCAATGTTAAGTTAGGAAAAAACGAAGCGATTGGTGTTGCGATAAGTTCGGGACAAGAACGCACCATGCCGGCTTGGATGGCTTGTGCCGCTCAAGTACATGTCGAACCTAGCTCTGGCAAAATCACGGTTAAGAAATTGACTATGATTGCTGATGCCGGCGTTATTATTCATCCTGATGGCGCTTTAGCTCAAGTACAAGGGTCAATGCTATGGGGAACAAGCTTAGCATTACACGAACAAAGTCCGATAGAAAATGGTCAAGTAAGTAATCTTAACTTAAACACTTACACTCCATTAAGAATGAATGATGTACCTGAGCTTGATATTGAATTTGTTGAAAGCGAAGAGTTTCCTGTTGGCTTAGGTGAGCCTGGTGTTGTGTCAATAGCGCCCGCTATCGCCAATGCTATTTTTCAGATAACAGGAGTTAGAGTACGAGATTTACCTATTAAGTCAGCGGCGTTAGTAAGTACATAAAATATTATTAGTTTTTTGTATCGCTAATATGGCCAATAAGAAAGATGGTCATAGGTAATAATAACAAAGCCTTTTGTGTCGATAATACGTCACTAAAGGCTTTTTTTATAAGTCAGTAAAAGATAAGGTAGTACTTAATTGTCTTATTAAATTGGCTAACTAAAAAATAAATATTATAGCCGACAAGTTCATTGGCCTTTAATGGCCTGATTAATATTAATAGGGAGAAAAAAATGTTCAGTCATATAATGATCGGCGCAAATGATGTCGCACAATCAAAAGTTTTTTATGATGCCATTCTTGGTGCCATGGGCCACGAGCCTGGTGTAATTGACGCCAAAGGTCGTTGTTTTTATTTTACCAAAAACGGAGTTTTTGCACTAAGTAAGCCGATAGATGGTAAGCCTGCTAGTCATGGTAATGGCTCTACTATTGGTTTCGCAGCTGAGAGTACCGCTATTGCTGATGCATGGCACGCAGCGGGTGTTGCTAATGGTGGTCGTGCGTGTGAAGACCTTCCAGGTGTAAGAGATGGAACGATAGGTAAGATTTATCTCGCTTATTTACGTGATCCCTCAGATAACAAAATTTGTGCGCTTCATCGAATCGTTTAAAAATAATTGTTAATTTTTACTACCATAATAATTTACAAAAGTAAGGGCAAAAACAGCTTTAAATATGTCCGAAATAGTCGGTTTTAGACATCTTACAGGTAGTATTATTTGCCTTTAGTTTAGTGTTTTTTGGAGAACTATCTTGGCGACTAAGCAAGAAGTAACAGACTTTATGAGAACAGAGTTTCCACAGGCCAAGTGCATTGTTGAAGCTGTTGGAGAACAATCAGCAACAATAAGGCATACCGTAGGTTTTGATGAATTAAGGCCAGGTGGAACTGTATCTGGCCCCGTGTTAATGACCGTTGCCGATTGTGCTCTATATGTGGCTATTCTTGGTGAGATAGGCATCGTTTCTCTTGCTGTGACCACCAGCCTAACCATTAACTTTCTGAGAAAACCCTCTTCAAGCAAAGATATTATTGGTAAATGTACCTTACTAAAGATAGGGAAGTCACTCATTGTTGGAGAGGTATCCTTATACTCCGAAGGTGATGTAAACCCTGTTGCACATGTTGTTGGAACTTATTCAATACCTAAAGCAAGATAAATTAAATAAGTCTATAAAGAAGCAGGGATAATTATCGATCGAGCCTCATTTTGTATTACACTATTATCAACAATGACGTGTTACTTGACCTTCTGTTATGTCTTTAGGAACTTATGAAAAAAAATTCTATCCCACAGTTTATCGGTGTCATCATTAGTTTTGTTGCTATTTGGTTAGTTAATGATTTCTTTTTGGTTGATCAATGCTTAGATAATGGTGGTAGCTTCAATTACAGCAAAGGTGAATGTGTATTAGTTAATGGTGAAATACAAGCATCTGATTTAGGGAAGTACTTAATCGCCATCTATTTTTTTATGGGCTTATTAATTGCGTTGTCGGTTTCAATGCTCATTCAAAAAACATGTAAAACTGTGCAAGAATAAACACTATCGACTGCTAATTTAATCGGCTATTAATTACTCTACCATTGGCGTTGGTACTATACATGCTCAGCTGAACGCTAAAATAAAAGTAACATATTATTCGATTACAAGTCGCTACGTTAAGTGGCGTATTTATCGAATATCGAATCCATATATTCACTGTTTTTTCGCTATAGCGTTAATGTTTTCATCAAATGAATGTCTTCTTGATAAAAAGCAGTCTAAAATCCTAGCCCATCAGTTTTTCTTGCAAAATTATGGCTAAATAATTACTGCTATTATTAATTGCAACGATATAGTAAGCCATTAAATTGTTATAGCCTTAGTGAAATGTACCGTTTTGCATTTAACCCTAACATGAGTTGTTAACACGAATTTTTCCGCAAAAGTGAAGTTAAAATCAGGTCAAATAAACAGGAACTTATAAAGTTGAACAACGAAGAAATTAATTGGACCATTTGTCAGCAGTGCCAAGGGCTTGGTCAAAAAAATAAAAGACCACGCAAAAAAATGCGACTTCAGTATCAGCGTCAGTTGGATGAATTTGAACAAAAACAAAGCGAAGGTACACCTCCAATTCGTCCTAAGGGACATTTATTTGATTGTTTAAATTGCAATGGAACTGGCCTTGTTCAGGCGAAAGATATTACCACCGCAGATAAAGAAAACTACCCACATATTGCTATTATCGGCGGCGGTATCGGCGGTGTTGCGCTAGCAGTTGCTTGTTTACACCGCGGTATTCCTTTTACACTTTATGAAAGAGACAGTGGCTTTGATACTCGCTCTCAGGGTTACGGACTGACATTACAACAAGCCAGTAGAGCGATAGCAGGGCTTGGCATTTCTGTGTTAACCCAAGGCGTTATTTCAACTAGGCATGTTGTTCATACCACCACGGGTAAAGTTATTGGTGAATGGGGGATCAGAAAGTGGCACCCCTCTGCGGTGAAATCGTCGGTTAAACGCACCAATGTTCATATCGCTCGCCAATCTTTGCGTTTAGCTTTACTTAAGCAACTCGTCGGTGACAACCAAGTAAAATGGTGTCACCAATTAGTAGGTTATAAGGAGTCGCTGGGGGGAGGTGTTGATTTGAGTTTTCAGGTCGAAGGTGAATTGAAAAGCGTCAAGGCCGATCTTGTTGTTGGCGCTGATGGTATTCGCAGTTCAGTGCGAAAATTACTGGTAACTGATGATAAAACACCTCTACGTTACTTAGACTGTATTGTTATTTTGGGTATTTGTCCTTTGGCGGCACTCGAAGGACTTAAAAGTTCACTGCTGGACTCAGCGACTGTTTTTCAAACGGCGAATGGTAATGAACGTATTTATATGATGCCTTATGCGTCTGACTCTGTGATGTGGCAGCTGAGTTTTCCGATGCCTGAAGCGGAAGCTAAGGCATTAAGCGCTAAAGGTCCTCAGGCATTAAAAGACGAAGCGTGTCGAAGAACTCAGTGGCATGACCCTATACCGCAAGTTTTAGCTGCTACCTTGGTGGCTCAAGTTTCTGGTTATCCCGTGTATGACCGGCCATTACTCGAAGCTGAGTTATTGCAGCAAGGGCAACAATCGACGCTCATTGGTGATGCGGCTCACCCGATGAGCCCATTCAAAGGACAGGGAGCAAATCAAGCGCTTCTCGATGCGTTGTCGCTTGCACGAGGCATATCGATAGGATGTCGGCCATTATCTCAATGGCGAGATGCTGGCATAAGGGAAAGTGTACTCAATGAGTTTGAAGAAGAAATGCTAGCGCGCAGTGCCTCTAAAGTGAAAGATTCTGCAGAAGCGGCAAAGTTTCTACATACCGACACTGTGCTTCATGAAGGTGATGAACCCAGGGGCCGTTGCCTTCAAAGAGATGGCTTGTAAGTAAACCTTGACTGAGCAGGCTTGTTTTTTCCGTTATATTTATAGAGAGTTTTTATGATCTGTTGGCCATGTGTTTTAAAGTTAGAAGGCGAAGATGAGCTTACATATTTAGCCTCTGCGCTAGATTTTATTTCAGAATGTCAGGATTTAATTCTTAGCGATGAGGATTATGTTATAGATTCTATGGGTGTTTGCTATTTAATAGAATGTGTATCACAACAACGAGTGCTAGTTAAAACAGGGCGAACAGTCATTATAGCGGAAGTTTTAGATTTGATCCGTGCTCATGAGTTTAGTAAGGCGGAGCTTTGTCTCACTAAAATATATTTCTTAACAGTAGCAGATGCTATTAATTCACTACGCTATTAAATCAAAGTGAACAGCTAATGAGTGGTACAACTCCCTTAAAGCCTATCTATTAGGGTTAATTAGCGATTTTTTTATATAAAACATAATAAATGCCTATTATTACACGCTATTATTTATTTAATAGCATCATCATTTTGTTAATTAACTCATGATATCAAACACATAAAATTATTTTATAAATACGCCTTTTATAAAACTTTATACACATGCATAACTTTATTTCTTTTCTCTCATTAATGTCTACGCATAAATTGCTTTAGCGATATTTAGCAACTATATTTATTTTATGTTTACGTTATATTAACTTTTAATTTACTTTTGTATGGATAATATACAGCTCTTAATATCCATACAAACAAGTAAACAAAAAGTTATGCGAATATTTCATTATTTGAAATTGGAAGACTTAAGCATTTACAGCTTTAAATAAAATGAAATAATCTTTTAACCAGCGTTCGAAAAAGTAGATTAGTTTGGGTGTACCTGGTTAATTTATTGGCTGTCTTTTAACTTTTATTTATAAGTTATTAAAATAAGTAACTGAATATTGTTGTAATTATTAATAGATAAGGGATTTCTATGAGATATTTAACGATAGCATTAATTTTACCTATAATGGCATTTGCTAAACAAATTCCATTCAATGAAGCAATGACTGCGGAAATTACTTCAGCAATTGTTAGCCAAAACTTACCAACAACGCACAAGTCATCAACAAAAATGTCTGCTTTAGCTCCTCCTAGCGGTGGTGATCCCGGAGACGAACCTGGTGGTGGGGATGCTTATGGTATTGCCAATGAAGATATCTTAGCGCGTATGTCTGTAAAAGATTCTGTTACGCCTTATACAACCGACTTACTCGGCGAGCATATTGACCTTAACTCTGGCACGATTGGATTTAGCCATACTGATTTGGTGGCTAAAGGGATTGGCCCCGACATTGTCATAGCTCGAAAGTTCTATCCTGAAGCTGCTGGTTTAACTGCTTATAATTCAGCTTTTTTTGATGATTGGTTACTTGAAATTCCCGCGATTCATACCACACTACTTTTTAATGGTTCTCGGTATTCAGGTTCATGGGGAATAGGCAAAGAATGCTCTGGTTCCTTAAACCCTGGCGGGATTTCTGATCATGGTAACGTGTTTGAATCTCATGAATACTGGAACGGTGACTCTCTTATTTTACCCGGTCGGCAAGAGAAGTTAGTTGAAAAAAACGGTAGAAAAACAAAATCTAATTGGAAGTTCGATTGTTTTACTCGTTCAGGCGGCAATGGCGAAGGTTTTATCGGTCACTCACCCGATGGGCTTAAGTACACTTTCGACAAAATGAGACTAATATCCTCTAAGGGTATTTATAGAGATTATAAAGTTACTTCTCGGTATCAAGCCTTTATGTTGGCTTCAAAAGTAGAAGATCGTTTCGGTAATTGGATTCAGTATAATTATTCTGGTAACAAGCTAACTTCAATAACGTCCAGTGATGGCAGAACAGTTTTTATGACTTATGGAACGGGATCCCATCTAAATCATATTACTAAAGTTTCTTATAACGGACGTCATTGGACATATTCATATGGGAGTACTGAAGGGCTAGATTCTGTTACCCGACCTGATGGTAAAAGCTGGGTTTTTGATTTAAGCCCATATAGAAATGCTAAACCAACTGTTGGTACCAGGAACGGTGACGAAATGGATGATTGTGCATACACCATAAATTATACACCAAAAAACAGTACTGCAAGTATCACACACCCTGATGGTGTAACTGGCACATTTCAATTTGAAGGAAAAGTTCAAGGAAGAAGTAACACGCTTGTAACCACTACCAGTAATAACGGCCCCTATATACAGCCTCAATGCTACGCAACCATGTCTATTATTGAAAAAGTGTTAGATGGACCGGGAATGTCCAAGATGACATGGAATTATGATTACTCTGAAAACACAGGTTTTGCCGCTAATGAAAATATCCAAAGTAGTATGTTATTAAAGGGTACATTACCGAGCAATATCAATAATAAAGATTATAAATGGACACAAGTAATAGCTCCAGATAACAGTCGAACAAAATATTATCATAACCGTGATTACTCCAGTTACTTAGACGGTAGCTTAGCCGCTGTAGAAGAATTTGATACAAACGGCGCGATGCTGCTCCAAACAAAGAAAACATTTACTCGTCAAAATATTGGTAATGTGGGATTTGAGTTAAGCAGTGGTGTTGCTCATTCAAACCGAGCGTTAATTGCTTCTGAAGTAAAAGAATACTATAGAGTAGGTGGTAAAGATGTTTTTACTCACCTAACCACCTCATATGATATTTATGGTAACCCAACGCAGGCACACCAATACAATGATGCTAATGGCAACAAACATAAATATATTCAAACCACCTATAATAATGATCCAACATACTGGCTAATTGGTCGGCCATATCAAAAAAATGTCTTTAACGGTACTATTTATGAAGAAGTAGCAAAAACGACTTATCACTCTGCTGAGGGGATCTACAAATCACAACCCGCTAACCAATACTCTTTTGGTCGTTGGCATACCAATTACACCTATTTATCAAATGGATTACCTAATAAAATAACAAGAAATGCCAATAATCAGTGGGTAAAATATTCAAATTATTATCGTGGAATTCCTAGAACTATTCAGACGCCTAAGAGCCGCAGTACAGTTTCTCAATATGGTTATCGAATAGTCAATGCCAATGCTCAGGTTACTCGAGTAACGGATTTTGAAGGTAACTGTGAAAACTACAGCTATAACACTTTAGGGCGGTTAACCTTAATAGACCCTTGTGACGAAGAATGGTCAAATACCAATATTTCATATTCACAGTCATCAGGTGGTATTGGCGTTCCAGGAACAGTTTCAGGTATGACGGTTCAAACGGTTAGTCAAGGTGACTACCGTAAACAGACTTTTTATGATGGACTATTGAGGCCATTGGCCGTAAAAGAGTGGGATAACGGCGATAGTAGTAATACAACAAGGTATGTAAGAACAAACTTTAACTACTTAAATAAACCAACTTTTCAAAGTCAGCAGACAAGTTCTGCGTCTACTTATTATGGTGTTAATTACAGCTATGATGGATTAGGGCGTCCAAAGACGGTTAATAACAATGCCATTTCAGGTCAAATATCTTATCGATATTTGGTTAATGACAAAGTAGAAGTTAATGATAATAAAGGCAATGTTACCACAACCACTTATTTGTCTTATGCATCACCTAGTCAATCAATGCCTATTTTAATTAGCTCACCCGCTGGTGTTAGTACAAGTATGGCCTACAATATCTACGGTAATGTTAGCAGCGTTAGCCAAGGCGGAGAGCATGAATACCGCGTTTATGATGATTATCAAAAGCTTTGTAAAGTTGTTAGAGAGGATGTTGGCCCGAGAGCTTATTCATTTGATAGTGTCGGACAGCTAAGCTGGAAAGCTTATGGAACGTCAATTAGCACTAGCACCACCTCGTGCGATAGTTTAGTAAGTAGTTCAAATAAAACGAATTACTTCTATGGGTACAGAGGAAATACTATTTCTGAGACATATGAGGATGATAGAGCAAACAAAAGCTTTTATTATGATAGAAATGGTCAGTTAATTACCCTTAATACGGGCAGTGTTGCTAGTCATTATTCATACAATAGTCTAGGGGGATTGGCCTCTGAAAGCTTATCTATAGACGGGAATACCTTCACCTTAACTTATCAAACGGATAATTTAGGTAATAAAAGTTCAATCACTTATCCCAGCGGGCAAGTGATGAATGTCAAGCATAATGCGTTAAGTCAACAATTGCGAGTGGGTAATTACGCAACAAATGCTAAGTATCATGCATTAGGTGCTATTAAGTCTCATAATTATGGCAATGGGTTTATGTATTCTGCTACGCTAAACAGTGCTGGCTTACTTGCTTCAACCTATGATGCAAGAAGTGGCACTTATGCGATAAAACAAGCCATGACCTACGACTCAAATAATAATTTGACGTTCTGGGATGACCAAAAAAATAATGCCTATGACTTAAAAGCAACCTATGACGGGCTTGATAGGTTAAACCTGATCACCGATAGTTACTCGGGTACAGGAGATGTTAATTACGACACCAAAGGTAATATTACCTACTATAAAATAGGTTCTAAATCGATTGGGTATGCTTATGACAGCTTAAACCGTTTAAATTACACCACAGGAAGTAAATCATATAACTTTCTTTACGACAGTAGAGGGAATGTCACTTCAAATGGTCATGATAGCTTTTCGTATAATGTTGCCGGTCAAATGGACGAAGCAAGTGGCAATACTTATGTTTATGATGGCCATAACCGAAGAGTGAAAACAAACGATGGTTCAGGCTTAAGTTATTCGATGTACAGCTTATCTGGTCAGCTAATGTTTAGAAAAGTTGGTGGTGTTAACAAAGATTACTACCGTTTAGGTGGTAAATTAGTCGCTACAAAAAATTCCAGTGTAGAATTCATTCATACTGATTATTTAGGCAGTCCCGCGGCATTTAGTAACTTAGCGGGAGTGATTATAAAAACTCTACACTATCAACCTTTTGGTGAAACGATTGGAACACAAAGTGATGATGTAGGTTATACCGGACATAAGTTCGATACTGATATTGGCCTAAGTTATATGCAAGCACGATACTATGATCCAGTTATCGGGCGTTTTTACTCAAATGATCCGATAGGATTTCGTGATATTCATAGTTTTAACCGTTATGCTTATGCCAATAATAATCCTTATAAGTACATAGATCCTACTGGTGAAGCTTCATTTCTAGTTAGTAGGCCAATTAATAATCCTGTTATTGGTATGGTTGCCAATCACAATTTCATAGTTTCATAGTTTCAAATGCTGATTTTGTTGGGGATAAGAATGCAACAATTCATTCGTATGGAAATAATGGAAAAGGGATAATGGGGAAAGTAACAGGAAAAACTCAGGGTACATCAAGTACTACCGGAGCTACTGACAGAGCAGCATGGGAAGCTCTTAGTTCTAATACTGAAGACTTGGGAGATCATATAACTCAAATCATAGCTAATGATTCAGACGTAGATAATGCTGCAACTTCAGTGGTTGAAAATAAGGAGTATTCGTACACTGGAGTTAATAGTAATAGTGCGGCTTCCGCTGTTGCTGATAAGGCTCAAGGTTCGACAGTTATCCTTCCTGATAGCCTTAAATCATCTCCCGGTAATAGCAATAGAGATCAAGTTGAATTTAAAGATAAGGAGATAAATTAATATGCCTATTAACGTTATAGCACTTCTCTCAGTTGCATTATTAGATATCATAATTTTGCTGACTCTATTTCCTACTCCTGTTAGGAGGCTTCTTTCAAACCTAATAGATCTTAGTGACGGCTCCTACCTGATAAATTTTTCGTTTGTCATTCTAGCTGCAAATATATTATTACTTATAGGGATATTGATAAATAAATGGAGGCATGGGCTGTTTGATGGTCAACTAAAAATACTAATCTATTTTGCTTTAACAACGGTTGTCATATACACAATTATTGGCTTAACAGCGCTCTATCAAATGTATGTTGTAGGTCTTCATTAGCCTGCTAATTGTTTAGCTCAAAATTAGTAATCATTTTTTAAAGTTAGCATTTAGGATATTGAATCCAAAGCCCCTGTCGGGGGCTTTATTTTTGGCTGCTTTTGAAGCCAAAAGGGATTGAACATTAGCCCCGTACTCTGCTGTTCTAGTGGTTCGCACTCGCGGGGCTTTTTGTTGCTTCAATGCTAAATAATATTGTCCAGCACTTAATCAATGCATAATCCCTAATGAGTGAATTTTTGCGCTTTAGAGTAGAATGAATTTCTCTATAAAATTTTAAGGGGTTACTAGTTGAAAGAAATCATTAAAGAAATGCTGGATAGAGTTGGTTTGTTGGGGTTTTCACAACGGGCTTTAGCTCTGCTTCGAAATTCAAGCATTAAAGAACAAAGTTTTCAAGATAACAAAGTTAAAGCTATTGGCGATATGGTCACATCATTAGCTTTATTTGTTGTACTGGCAAAACTAGCAAGCACCTATGTGCCATTTTTATATGAACTAAAAACGATAAAAGTAGTAGATGAGATTGCACTAGGCATATATTTGTTGGCTCAAACGTTTGTTGTATCAGTGGTTCTCATGCTCAGCTTATCAGTAGTACTTTTACCTAAAGGTATTAAATTTCATTCATTGATCTTCTATCATAATTTCAGGGTAAAGGCGCTTATAAATATTCCGTTCTTTGTATTGTTTTCGATCATTCTAGGTAAAACCTTCGATGGTAGTGGGTCGTTGGATTTCGAGTTTAATGATCCAAGATTGTATGTTGCACTTGCTTGCATCGCTTTAATGGCTTTTATTTTGATCAAGTTATTGTTCTTACCTTTGAAGGGATTACTATGACACTCACCAATAAATAATCAGAATTCACGTCACCTCATTCATTATAATCATATTTCACGCCTAGTAATTGTTTTTCACGCAGTTGATTTAAGTTTTCAGTCATAATATAGTTTGTAATTATTATTCATGAAGTAATACTTTATATAATTACTTTTCATGGGTGATAATCGTTTTTCATGGTAAATCATCATTTTTAGGTTGGTAATATGGTATTAGCTAAACGCGCAAAGTTTTTTGATGAAGAAGTATACCCAGAGCCTGGGGCAGAGCTGGTTGGATATGCTTGGCTTATCAATGAATTCCAACTAAGAGTTCCTGCTCCTAATGCTATTTGTGCAATTGTTCCAGCTAAGAATGCTAAGCGCAGTAAAGGAAGGTGGTTAATATGGGGAAGCCGTTATCAGCCTGAATCCCATTGGTTTGCACAATTAACATTTGCGTTGAAATACGAAGGTGTAGATTTAGCTATTATGCGAAGTTTCTTTGGCGCTTTGGCAACAGAAGACATTACCGCCTCAATTGAAAATGAAATAACAGGTGCTTATAGCCGTCGAATTTGGTTTTTCTATGAATGGCTTACTACGCAAGTAATACCCATTGAGGATATTACTACTGGGAACTATGTTGACGCGCTAAATGAAGAACTACAATTTGGCTGCGCCAAAACCAAAGTTTCACGCCAACGAATAAATAACAACTTACCTGGTGTTAATGGTTTTTGTCCTTTAATTAAAAAAACAGAGAAGCTTGTTCAATATATTGGGGAGAATTTAGACGAAAAAGCGGCAAAAAATATAGGAGCTGTTCACAGTGATTTACTTTCAAGAGCCGCTGCTTTTCTGCTGCTTTCAGATTCTAAGGCTTCGTATACCATTGAAGGAGAATCGCCTCCTCATAATCGTATAGAGCGATGGGGGAAAATCATCGGTCAAGCAGGCATGCAACCATTAACCGTAGATGAGATAGAACGTTTGCAAGAAGTCGTAATTCCTGATCGTCGATTTATCCTGCCGGGAATTCGTTGCGTTGGCGGTTTTGTAGGTGAGCATGATCGTGTGACCAACATACCAATACCTGAGCATATATCTGCAAAGCCAGAAGATATAGATGAACTGCTCGTTGCTTATCTAAGTGCTTATGAACTAATGAAAGGTTCAGGATTTCATCCTGTTTTAGCTGCTGCAATCATTGCCTTTTCGTTTGTAATTATTCATCCGTTAGAAGATGGTAATGGACGAATTCATCGCTACTTAATTCATCATGTATTAGCTGAAAGTGGCTTCACACCTAAAGGCGTAATCTTTCCCGTTTCAGCGGTGATTTTAGAAAGAATAGAAGAGTACAAAGCCGTGTTAGAGCAGTTTACACAACCGCGCTTAAAGTATATCGAATGGAAACCGACCGAAGATAATAATGTTCATGTAACAAACGAAACGGCTGACTTATATCGATATGGTGATATGACGTGCCAAGTAGAGTTTTTGTTTGAGTGTGTAAAAGAGACAGTAGACACAGTTCTTCCTGAGGAAGTTCTTTATCTCGAAAGATACGATGAGATTTGGAACTATGTAAATAATCGATTCGACATGCCTCAGAAGAGTTTAAGTTTACTACTTAATTTTTTGCGTCAGAGTAATGGTCAATTATCGAAGAGGGCCAAAACTAAGGAGTTCTCTGCACTAACTGATGTCGAAGTAAAAGAAATAGAAAGTAAATATCAAGAGGTGTTTGAGGTTGATTAAACTTAACCATTAATAGAATGAATAGTTAGTAAGCATATGAGAGAACAATACTGTTTACTAACTGTTCATTAAATATGCTAAATTTATGCGATTCAGTGACGAATTGATGATGTTCTTTAAAATACAGCCAAGGAAGTAAGGCCCTCTCTACAAAGCACTTTATTCCCATTTCAAAAGAAAGTAGTCTGGATCAAGATTCGGATTATTTATATGCAGGCACGATACTATGCTCAGGTTATCGGGCGTTTCTACTCTAATGATCCGGTTGGGTTTACAGGTGAAGTTGATACTTTTAACCGTTATTCATATGTAGCGAATAATCCTTATAAATATACAGATCCAGCAGGTGAAGCTAAGGTTTATACATGGAATGCAGGAAAAAAAGCTAATGGCGAAAACAGCATCGCTGGTCATGCAGCAACGATGACAAATAATGGAACCTATGTTAGTAAATTCCCAACAAATGGAAATGGTAGTCCAGCAGAGTTTCATACATACGAACAAGATGTAGCTATATATGGTAGGGAACCCGATGTAATAATTGATGTGAAGCTTCCAGATGAAGGTGCAGCAAATGATTTTGCTAAGAATTTAATTTCTGACTCTGATCAAGAATGGTCAATTAATAATAATTGTGCGGATGCCGCTGTTAGTGTAATAAATGCAGGAGGAGAAGATGTTTTTGCTGGGGGGATTCAATCACCAAATTCTGTTGACTTTAATTTAAAAGGTGATGCTAAAACAAAAGATAACATTACAGTTATTAAGGACGAATAAATGAATAAAAAAATGATAATAATTTTGATTGAATTAATACTATGGATTCCGATTATCATAGCTATATTTCATTTCCCAACTATAGTAACGCTATTCAATAAAATACTGTTATTGTTCGGGGTTAATACTCAAGATACCCATTTATCTTTGGGTAGTTACATACTTCTAGCGTATTTCATTATTGGACCAATTATGCAAATAATGATTTTCAAGTATGCAATAACGAACCTAAATATTAAGAAACCAACAAGATTAATATTTACGACTGTAGTTATTCTAAGTTCGATTTTAGCAGCAGGTTTATATATAAATGGAAAAATATTATTGAGTTAACCTTCAATAAAAGGGGTCGGTGACACTTGAGAACTATTCTCATTTGAACTCATGCTATATTTTGAATACAAAGCCCTTTGTGAAGTAACCCCATAAATTTGGTTACTTCTTCAAAGGCTTTATCTAATACCTTTAGGGATACGTAAGTAGGTTTAGATTCAATATGATAATAAAATGTTGCTAACAACTAAATGAATAAAATGAAACTTACTACGATTATTGGACGCTGCATTATTTTAGCGTCATTTATTATTACAAATTCATTTGTAAACAATCAGATAAGTGATGCTCAAGTCTATCAGTTAATGGATAAGTCAGGTGTCACCACTTATTAGACCACCCATAATAACTTATGCTGTTTTGTTTTAATAAACTAGACTTAAGTTACCTTTATTAAGTCGAGTGATTTTTATACCTAAGCCTAGTTCACAAAAAATTAGTTTATTGGATACTCCTTTTTATCACATTTTCAGTAGCACGGTACGCAAGGCTTTTTTTTTGTTTGATAACGAAAAGGGGGGCATAACTTGTATTTATAGATAGTTTTTTAATGGAATTTAGCGACTTACTTCTAATGGTAAAGTCACTAAAGATTTTTAAACATATAGTTTAATAAACCTGGAGAACAACATGAAAAAATTTACTACGTTTATAGCTCGCTGCATTATTTTAGTGTCGTCTATCATCACAACATCGTATGCCAATGATCAGATAACAGATAAACAAATATATCAGTTAATGGATAAATCAGGGATAACCCAGTCAATTGAAGGATTACCGCTACAATTGCAAGCGATGGGACAACAAATGGCTTTAACGGCTAAAAATCCAGTTGAACATGAAAAATTTATGCAAGTGTTTGTATCGTCATTAAATCCTGATGTGATGCTAAACAAAATGACTGAAAACATAAGGAAGAATGTCTCATTAGCTGAACTACAGCCGATTCTTAAGTGGTTGGATAGTGATCTTGCTTCTCGCGTTGTAAGTGCTGAGCTTCAATCTACGGATCCAAAGTTTCAGCAAAACTTAATGCTTTATATGGCTGAGTTGCAATCAAGCCCGCCATCTCCTGAGAGAACAAAAGTAATTATTCATTATGTTGAGTCATCAGAAATTGTAGAACAAGGGATGAATTTGATGATGGCGATGTTAGAAAATATGTTTGAAGCGTTGAAAATCACCCAACCAGAAAATGTTGAGCTTGCCACGCAACTCGATGCTCAATTAGAACAAATGGCGGTCAATATAAAGCCTTCAATGGAACAGCAAATGGTTTTAACGTCATATTTTATTTATCGTGACATCAGTAATGAAGATCTAAATGAATATAGTAATTTTTATAAGCAAGCTACCGGGAAAAAGTATTTGTCGCTGATGGTCGGTGCTATTGGCGATGGAATGAATGATTGGGGTACATCACTTATTCATCAAATATCAAAAGACAAAAGCTAGAGTTTTAAGGTTGTGGGTATTTAATTACCCATATTAGCCTCGCAAGGTACTTTAAATAAAGGTACAGAAACGACGTTCCTTATAGCTATTGATGACAAGACCTGGTTACTGCCATTAATAAAAAGTCTGTTTAACGACGTTAAACAGACTTCAAAAAACCTACGGTGATAATTAGACAAAAGCTGCGAATTATCCTGCCACTATCATCAGTTTTACGCTATAAAACTGTTAATTATTTGCTAACTTTTGCATTAAATAAGTATGTTGCAGTGCGATTCGCTTGGCGGTTTCTTTAAGGTTGGCAGCAGCAGAGTGCCCACCATCAATATTTTCATAGTATAAAAATTTATGCCCTTGGTCTTCCATGCGTTTCGCTACTTTTCGAGCATGTCCCGGATGAACACGATCATCCTTAGTCGATGTTATAAAGAAGACTTCTGGATAATCTACAGCAGGGTCAATATTATGATAAGGCGAAATGCTCCGCAAAAACTTACCTTCAATTTCGTTTTCAGGGTCGCCATATTCGCCCATCCATGAGGCACCTGCTAATAGGGTATGATAGCGCATCATATCAAGCAGGGGCACAGCACATATTACCGCATTGAATAAATCTGGACGTTGGGTAAACATCACCCCCATTAACAAGCCTCCATTTGAGCCACCTTCGATACCTAAATGCTCAGGAGACGTTATTTTTTTGGTGATTAAATCTTGAGCGACAGCAATAAAATCATCATAAATACGTTGGCGATTGGTTTTTAAACCAGCCTGATGCCATTTAGGTCCATATTCGCCACCGCCTCTAATGTTGGCTAAGACATAGACACCGCCTCTTTCTAACCACAACTTTCCGCGAGTAGCCGAATAACTAGGGTTTAGAGAAACTTCAAAGCCGCCATAGCCATACAAAAGAGTTGGGTTTTTACCATCTAACTTTGTGTTCTTGTGTCGAACAACAAAGTAGGGAACTTGAGTACCGTCGGTTGAAGAAACAAAAAATTGTTCACTAACCATGCTTTCAGCATCAAACCAGCTAGGTAAAGATTTCGCTTTAGCTTTTTCGCCTGTTGCGGTGTTATAAGTATAAAGTGTGTCAGGATTAAGAAAGCTCTCTGCTGAAATAAAAGCAATTTCTTCTTTACTGTTGGTACTGCCAATTGAGACGGAACCATTAGCTGGAAAGTCTAATTTTTTAGAGGTCCATTTATTGTCATGCCAATCGAATTGATGAGCAGAGCCGGTTACATCATGGTAGATGCTCATCAGTACTTTAGATTTTGTGACGCCAAAGTTACCAATTGAAGATTTTTCATCAGGACTAAAAACAAGGTTAACAAGGTCAATTTTGCCATCATTCATAAAATCATCAATGTTAAAGCTGACTAAGTCGCCTAGTTTGAATTCACGCCAGTTTTCGTTTAATTTGACAATCATTTGCCCTTTAAACTCACCACTTAAATTTGATTTTTTAGGTATTGGTAATTTGATTTTTTCACTGATGCTGCCATCACTTTTGCGTGGAAACCAATAATACTCGGTGTCATAAAAGGTTAATGCCCGGGTAGTAATAATTTCGCGGCGGCCATCACTTAGCTCTGTTATACCCCCCCAATAGCCAACATCTGTTTGCTCGCCACGGTCAATTTCAACGGCACTCGATAACGCAGTACCGCGTTGCCATAGTTTAGAAACCATAGGGTAACCAGAAGTTGTCATGGTGTTTTCACCAAAATCAACCCCGATAATTAAGGTGTTCTTGTCTAGCCAATCTATACTGCCTTTACTTTCTTGGGTGATAAAACCATCGGTTACAAAAGTTTGAGTTTTGGTATTAAACTCACGTTGAATAACGGCATCTTTACCGCCATCAGAAAGGCTGACCATGCAAATTTCGTAATCAGGTGAAAGGCAGTTATTGCCTTTGTAGACCCAGTTTTTATTTTCACTTTTTGACAGAGCGTCAAAGTCTAAAACAGTTTGCCAAACCGGAGTGTCTGAAAGGTAACTACTGAGAGTCGATTTTCTCCATATCCCCCTTTCATGTTGTTCATCTTGCCAAAAATTATGCACTTCTCCATTTCGATAAGACGCGTATGGAATTTTGTCTTTACTGTTAACAATCTCCAACACTTCGCTATTCATTTTTTCAAATAGAGGGTCTGCCATTAGGCGGTCGAGGGTGCGGGTATTCCAGCTTTTTACTTCAGTTAATGCTTTGTCACCTAAAACTTCCTCAAGATATAAATGATCTTGATCAGTTTTTCCTAAGGTGTCGTAGGTGATAGTTTTATCAAGGTTTTCCACTTTCATTACGGGGGCCTTATTAGGTTCTTTATCATTTTGGCAAGCGGTGAGTGAAAGTGCTGCGCATAAAAATAGGGTTTTCTTGGGGTGATTCAATACAGACATAGTTCCCTTCTATTAAGATTTTGCTGAATATGCATCAATATAAACAGAGTTCGGCATTACATTCAAGTCGCAGCTGAAATAATTGATTTTGCTTGGTTTAGTCTTTATATAGCTTGTTGCGATCTTTTATTGTTTATACCGTAATTAATAACAGATAGACTGCGGTCATTAATTACTTAACGATAGAATTTATGGGCTATTTATTTGCAGTTACCCTGCTATGGGCATTTTCATTTAGTTTAATTGGCGTTTATTTGGCAGGGCAGGTTGATGCATGGTTTAGCGTGCTTATGCGTATAACGCTTGCTACCTTAGTCTTTTTACCTTTTTTGAAATTAACACAAACACCAAAGCCCTTAGCGCTAAAGCTTATGATGATAGGCGCTGTGCAACTTGGCGTTATGTATAGCTTTTATTATCATTCCTTTTTATATTTATCTGTACCGGAAGTCTTATTGTTTACGGTAATGACGCCTATCTATATTACGCTATTAAATGATGCCCTTGAAAAACACTTTAACCCTAAATTTTTTCTAACTGCCGTTATCGCCGTCGGTGGCGCTGTAGCTATCCGTTATGAAAGTATTAACAGCAACTTTTGGACAGGCTTTCTGCTCGTACAAGCCGCCAACATCTGTTTTGCAACTGGACAAGTTACTTACAAACGCTTAATGGCTAATAGCAAGTTAGATGATAAAACGGTCTTTGGTTGGTTTTTTATTGGTGCATTAATCGTTGCTGTTGTTTGCTATGCCTTATTCGGCAATTCAGATAAATTACCCAATACAGCAACGCAATGGGGTGTCCTTATTTACCTAGGCATTGTAGCGTCGGGTTTAGGCTACTTTGGCTGGAATAAAGGTGCTACCTTAGTCAATGTCGGTGCATTAGCCGTGATGAATAATTTACTTATTCCAGCAGGTATTATTGTGAACGTACTTATTTGGAACAGAGATGCCGACCTAGTGAAGTTAAGCATTGGCGCGGGAATTATTTTAGCCGCATTATTATTCAACCATATAAATAATAGAGAATAGTATTTATAAAGGCTCTACTTATTGTTAGTTTCAACGTACGACTTTATTCAAAAGGGCAATGACTAAATTTAGTTGTCTGAAACAATGAACAGCGCTTTATAACGTGCTTACGGTTTCTCTTTTATTGATAAAAGATGATAAAAATACTAGTCATTATTTTACGATAATAGACGACAATTGTTAGCCACTTGTTGTGATGTTAAATAAGGAATATATGCAGAACTTTTCATGGGTCTACGACCAAGCCGACATTGATTGGCAGCAGTTATCAAGGTTATATCGTATTGCGCCTTTAGGTAACAAAGCCAAAGACGACCTTAATATTGTTTTTTCAAACAGTAAATTTAAATGCTTTATTTATGAAAAACAAAAGCTTATTGGTGCAGGGAGAGCTTTAGCTGACGGACTTGATTGTTCATATATATGTGACGTTGCCATTCATCCTGAATATCAGGGGATGGGGTTAGGGCGTAAAATGATTAATCAATTAGTTGAGTTATCTTTCGGACATAAAAAAATAATATTATATGCTAATCCGGGTAAAGAAGGTTTTTATAAAAAGCTTGGCTTTAAACAAATGAATACGGCAATGGCTATTTTTAGTAATGAACAGCAGGCAATCGATGTTGGCATATTAAGTTCAACATAAGGTCAATCTATAAAGACCAAAACAACGAAGATAATCTTCTATGTTGCCTAAGCCTAAGCAAAGCACTAATACTTAGTTGATGGGATCGAGTGTAGAGGTTAAACAAGTCATAAAGGCTTTACTCGCTTTAGAAAGGTAATGATCTTTTTTCCATGCCAAACTCAATTTAAAGGCGAGTTTTGGTTCAAACGGAATTGATGTTATCTGCTGTTCATTTTGCAAAATACGCGATAAACAGGTAGTGATACCTACCTCATTGCGAACCAATGATTTTTGCAGTTCAATAAGATTCGTTTCCATACGTATGTCTAATGATAAGTTATGCGCTTTTGCATAGTGGCTAACCACTTCACGTAAAAAATAACCTTGATGAAACAACACCAGTGGCTCTTGACAAAATTGTGCCAATGATAAAGTTTCTTCTTTTGCTAGCGGGTGTGAAATCGCCATAGCAGCAACAATTTCCTCATCAATAAGCTCGGTATAACGCAGTTGTTGATTCTCTAAATCACCGCGGATCAAGGCTAAGTCGAGTTCGCCATTCATTAACATTTTCTCCAGTGCCGCTGTGCCTTGGTCAATCAAGTGTATTTTTATTTTTGGATACTTTTGCTTGAATGCCGTTAATACTTTCGGAAAATAATATGAGCCCATCATCGCGGAAACACCAAAGCGAATGGTACCTCGTTCTAAATCTTTCAGTTCTTCTAACTCTAATTCAACTTGTTTTGCTTGGCTTAATAATTGTGTTGCCAGTTTATAGAGCACTTCACCTTCAGCGGTTAATAAGGAGTTTTTATCGGTACGATTAATTAGCTTCAAACCAACTTCTTGTTCTAGCTTTTGAATAGCTATACTCAATGCTGGCTGAGCAATACCTATTTTATGTGCAGCCCGAGTAAAATTGCCTAATAAGGCTAATTGACAAAAATATGCTAAACGCTTTAAATTCATATTAAGCCTACTGATAAGTAAAAGTTATGATAAATATAATAACTATATATTATATTTATTTTTATTTTGAGGATAGAGTTAACGTATAAATATAAACTTTAGCGCATAACCGCCTACTAATGGAGTTACCTGATGAGCGACAAATTAACGCCTTTCAACTGGCAAGACCCGATGTTCCTTGATAATCAATTAACCGAAGAAGAGCGTATGATACGCGATACCGCTTATGATTATTGCCAAGAAAAATTGATGCCCAGAGTACTCGAAGCCAATCGACATGAACATTTTGACCGAGAAATAATGCGTGAATTAGGTCAATTGGGTTTACTAGGGGCTACTTTGCCTGCTAAGTATGGTGGCAGTGAAGTTAATTATGTTAGCTATGGCTTAATCGCTCGTGAAGTAGAACGCGTTGACAGTGGCTATCGTAGCGCGATGAGTGTGCAATCATCACTCGTTATGCATCCTATCTATGCCTATGGTACACAAGAGCAGCGGATGAAATATTTACCTAAACTTGCTTCCGGCGAATGGGTGGGTTGTTTCGGGTTAACTGAGCCTAATTCAGGTAGTGATCCTGCTTCAATGAGCACGCACGCCAAGAAAGTTGAGGGTGGCTATGCTTTAACGGGCAGTAAAATGTGGATCACCAATTCGCCTATCGCTGATGTGTTTGTTGTTTGGGCAAAGTTTGAAGGAATAATTCGCGGCTTTGTGCTTGAAAAAGGTATGACAGGGTTAACAGCACCGAAAATCGAGGGCAAATTTTCTTTACGTGCTTCAATCACTGGCGAAATTGTTATGGATAACGTTTTTGTACCCGATGAAAATATGTTCCCAGAGATTAAAGGCTTAGCAGGGCCTTTTGGTTGTTTAAATAAAGCGCGCTATGGCATCGCTTGGGGCTCTTTAGGGGCTGCAGAGTTCTGTTTTAATGCCGCAAGACTTTACACGATAGACCGTGAGCAATTTGGTCGCCCCTTGGCTGCTAACCAATTAATTCAAAAGAAACTTGCCGATATGCAAACTGAGATAAGTCTTGGTCTACAAGGTTGCTTACAAATGGGACGGTTAATGGATGCGGATCAATGTCCGGTTGAATTAATTTCATTATTGAAACGTAATAATTGTGGTAAATCGCTTGATATTGCTCGTGTTGCACGTGATATGCACGGTGGCAATGGCATCAGTGATGAGTATGGGGTTATTCGCCATATGATGAATCTTGAAGCGGTTAATACCTATGAAGGTACCCATGATGTTCATGCCCTGATTTTAGGTCGTGCCATTACCGGTTTACAAGCTTTTTGCTAATGACAGATACTCCTACAAACGTAAACCCTCCATCGGCATTAGCAGGTATCAAGGTAGTCGATTTAAGCCGGATACTTGCGGGGCCTTGGGCCTCGCAAATGCTCGCTGATCTGGGGGCTGAGGTGATAAAAGTTGAACGGCCAAAAGTAGGTGATGACACCCGCTTTTGGGGGCCTCCTTTTGTAAAACCCCAAACAGCCAGTCAACCGCCACAAGCGGCGTACTTTCATTGCGCTAATCGCAACAAGAAATCTATTGCCATTGATATTCAATGTCAGCAAGGTCAACAGATCATTAAAGATTTAGTGGCGCAGTCAGACGTTTTTATTGAAAACTTTAAAGTCGGTGATTTAGCTAAATATGGTTTAGATTATGCTGAGTTGAAAAAAATTAATCCTAATTTGGTGTATTGTTCAATTACTGGCTATGGGCAAACGGGTCCTTATGCTCACAAACCCGGTTACGATGCCATGATACAAGGCGAGGGTGGCCTAATGAGTATTACCGGTGAACAGCAAGGCAGTCCAATGAAGGTTGGGGTTGCAGTCGTGGATATTATGACAGGGCTATATAGCTGTAACGCTATCTTAGCCGCTCTTATGGCTAGGCATCACACCAAGTGTGGTCAATATATTGATATGGCTTTACTTGATGTTCAAACAGCAATGCTGGCTAATCAAGCGATGAATTACTTAACCACTAATGAAAACCCACCTCGATTAGGTAATGCACACCCAAACATCGTGCCCTATCAAACGTTTACCACCCAAGACGGTGACTTAATTTTAGCCATCGGCAATGACAGCCAATTTTCAAGGTTTTGTCATTTGTGTCAGCTAAACGAGTTTGCAGCAGACGACCGCTATAGCACGAATGCTCAACGGGTTCTTCATCGAGACGATGTGGTGTCGACATTGGCTAAAAAAATAAAGACACAAACAACGCAGTGGTGGATAGCGCAACTTGAATTGATATCAGTACCTTGTGGACCGGTAAATACCCTAGAGCAAGTATTTGACCATCCTCAAATAAAACACCGAGCTATGGTTAAGCAACTGCCAAACGATAATGGCGATTTAATCGATGTTGTGGCATCACCCATTAATCTGTCGGCGACACCTCTGCAATACCATAGTGCAGCACCCGAGTTAGGACAGCATACCTACTTTGTTTTAAAGGATATGCTTAACTATGATGACGCCATTATCTCAAGTGCTTTTGAGCAAGGTGTTGTTGCTTAGTCGTAAGAACCAGCAAAGCTTAGCGGTTATCTCACTTATTTCTCTTTAACGGAGCTGGTCGGATAACCAAAGAGTACCTTCAGTTTTGCTTTCATGCCTTTACTGGTCAACATACTGCTTATTAAATAACGCCATTGATGAAAGGTAATCGTCAGTGGGTTATTACTGTGCAGTTGTCCAACAATACCGTATTTACAAGGTTTCTCTGATTCTTCCTCGGCAAAGGTGCCAAATAATTTATCCCAAATAATCAGAACCCCAGCAAAATTTTTATCAAGGTAACCTGCATTTATTGCATGGTGAACCCTGTGATGCGATGGGGTATTAAAAACTTTTTCGAACCACCCTAACTTATTCACAACTTGAGTGTGCACAAAAAATTGATAAGCCAAATTAAGTGCCACTACAGTAAATACGGTAATGGGGTCAAAACCTATTAATATCATCGGCAACCAAAATAGCCACATACCGGCAAGCGGATACATTAAGCTCTGTCTAAAGGCGGTAGTAAAGTTCATTTTGGTCGAACTATGATGAACAACATGGGCGGCCCATAACCAATGAATATGGTGCGATGCCTTATGAAACCAATAATACAAGAAGTCTTGCAAGATAAAGGCGCCAAAAATACTGATAGGGGTTAGCGCTATATCAAATAGTCGATAATCATAAAGCCAATAAAAAAAGGGCATTAATATCAGTAAGGCGACAGCATCTGCACCTTGATGCATCAGAGCCAGTGCCGTGTTGGCGAAGCTGTCTTTGATATCGTAATAACGGCGATATTTAATAAATTCTAACGTAACAAAAATAATAAAGACTGGGCTTAGCGCCAGTAAAATAATTTCTATGGACATACCATGTCACCTTTAAAGTGTAACGCTAATTTTTTAAGTGCTTGCACTAAATCTTTTCTAATAAAAAAAGCCAGTATAAAGCTCGGTAACCACCAGGGGGCTTTGCAGCTAATATGGTAGGTAACTTCAGTGGTTGCTGGGATGTTACTATCTTTAGCCAAGTCTTTTTCATTAAAATAAATGTCGCCGCGATGCTCTGCAACGGGTTTATTACCCATTAATTGATAACTTATATGGTGATGGTCAGCGCTAATAATACGCTCAGAAAACTTAATGCCACTGATTTTTACTTGCCTAATAGCGCCTTTACCTCCTTTTAGTTCATCTTTATTTTGTGGTTGAATCAGGCTAAAAGTTGCATCAAAAAAACGACTTAATTGCTGATGCTCTAGCAAGGTCTCGCAAATTTGTTGCGGCGTTGCATTGATATTCTGTTTTAAGGTTATTGAGATCATAGTTACAACGCACCACTCTTGATAATTACCACTAGTATAAAAAAAACTTCCGTGGCAGACTTGCTCATAGATGACCATTTTTTAGCTTTAGGTGACAAATGACTACGTTGGCCGATCATTATTATACAAGTTGCCTTGATTACCTTGAAACGCTTGGTTTAGAGAGTCAAAGCGTTTTGTCGGCGATACACTTTGATGAATACGCGAATAAGCAAGCACAACAGTTAGCGCCTCGCATTAGTTTAAGCAGTTATAATGCACTGCTTGATTATGCGCAACAGACTTTAAATGAGCCAATTTTTGGATTTAAATTAGGTCAGCAAATCAGAGCCGCCGATTTTGGTGTGCTGGGTTATCTCATCGAATCGAGTAATAATTTAGCAAGCGCAATTTCATCGCTGTTAATTTATGACCGTTTGGTCGCTGATATCGGCAAGGCTGAATTTGAACAACAAGAAGATATTGCTATTATTCGATGGTTGCCAGACGCAAGCTGCAGCCCGCAGGCTATTTTACGTAATATGACGGCTTGGGTCAGTGTTATTCGCCAATTGCTTAACTCCCAGCTTTCACCTAGTTATATTTTTTTTACTGAGTCTTGGCCTGATATTGAAATAAAGAGACTCGCTGATTGGTTTAACTGCCCGATTAAAACTAATGCACAATATAATCAAATTATCTTTCCTAGTAGCTATTTAGCACTGCCTTTTAAAACTGATAACGCCGCTATTAATTTAGCACTTAAACAAGTATCGGCGCAGCAATTGTCAGGTTTTAAAAGCCAACAGTGCTTAGCCGAGAAAATAAGCCATCTCCTAATGGCTAAAAATGATTTGGACGATTGCAATTTAATACGCACAGCAAGTGCTTTAAACATGACAGTTCGAACGGTGCAACGTCAGTTAAAACAACAACAGACCTCGTTTGTTTATTTACTTGAAAGCGAACGCCAAAGGCGGTTACAAGGCTATATGGGTAAATATCCCTTAGGTACTATCGCCTTAAAACTTGGTTTTAACGATCAAAGTTCTTTTAATCGCGCATTTAAACGTTGGTATGGTTGCAGCCCTCTGTATTACTTAAAATATAAATTAATTAAAACATAAGCTTATTCTTCTGGGGACCACTAGATAAACCCCAGCAGGTAATTATATTTGTGAGCATTCTTATCAGTTAAAAGTTAGCCGTAAAATAAAAAAACGGCTTTGAATTAAATCAAAGCCGTTCGATTTTTAAACAAAACTGTTATTAAGCAGTTTTACCGATTGGTATTAGAATTTGTAGTTAATACCTACCTTCATCTGCCAACCAGATGAGCCTAATACTGTTCGATCGTAACTGCGAGTATCAGAGCCATTATAAACTTTATCTATTTTATATTTACCATCACCATCTAAACCAGCAAAATCATAAATAGCTTGTTGTGGATAGCCCATTCGCTTTTCAACACCCCAGTCATCATTTAACATGTTAGCAAAATTGTTCACCATCAAGAATACTTCACCTTTATGACCTTCTGCAAAACCTGGGATCTGTTGCTTAATGCTTAGATCCATAGTTGTTACCCAAGGTTGTGTGCCAGTATTACGGTCAAGAATTTCACCTCGTTCGCTAATACCTGCTCGGTCTAAAAGCGCTTCTAACTCGTTCCATTTCATTCCTGAATCGGTCCAATTTACATTTGGATCTTCAGCACCTGTTGGAATGTACGCTAAGTAAGCCGAGTTTGAATAAAAGTCGCGAGTATCACCTAAGTCTTCATCTTGATAGTTACCTGTTACCCAGCTAAATGGACGGCCTGAACGACGTTCAAAGAATAAGTTGATATTGGTTTTATAACCGGCAAAAAACTCAGTTTCATAGCCTAAGTTAATTTTTAGGTTATGCTCAACTTCATAATTACCACGAGCAACGAAATCAATATTACGGCTTTTAATAACATTATTTTTGTAGTTACTTTGTGCGCGTGATGATGAGCCTGCGTGATTTTCTTCGATATCTTGATGAGCGTAAGACATGGTCATACTTAAGCCGTTGTCCCAACGCTTTGCTAGCGCTGTTGAGAAGATAATAGAGCGACCATTGTCTTGCGCGTTAGTCATTTGAATATCAAAGTTATCCTCTACATCACCGGTGTAACGGCTTTCATAGATTAGACGTTCACCATCAGCAGCGGTAATAGGATAAAGTAATGCGGTATTCTTCCAAACAGCTTCATTTTCTTTAACATGGTACATCAATTCTGTTGACCAGTTAAAGTTTTCGCCTAAGCCATCAATGTCAAAAGTGTAATCTGCGGCAATGCGGCTACGCCAACTTGAAGGGAGTTTGAAATTAGGGTCAGTATAGTTTGTACTACCAGCGCCTTTTTCAAGTGAGCTGATTATTTCGCTAGGAACATTGAAGTCAATCTCAACAAGTCTATCTTTATAATAATCTTCAATCACTTTACTTGATGCAGCAACCAGCGTAATACCGTCATTTTGAAATGGGTTGTTATACCAAACATTTGGGATACCACCTTGAAAACGACCAATACCCGCAGAAAGTGTTAGTTTTTCAGAGAATCTCCATTCAATATTAACCCGTGGTAAAATAATATCTAAACCGTCAAGATTTTCCTGGTTAGTGTAACCGTAAGTTTCTTGAAATTTGCTATTAAGTGTTGGCTTGTCGCTTGATGATAATCGTTCATAACGAACACCTGCAGTAACATTGATATCGTCTGTTAGGTCGAAGTTGTCTTCAATATAAAAGGATAGTTGGCTACGTGAAACATCGTAAGCAAGGTCTTGAGTATCGCCGGTATAGGAATTTTGATAAGTAAATTCGCCATATCTAGCTAAATCACGTGCGGCAAAATCTTTAAAGCTTGCAAACTCCCAAGACCCTAGTGAATTAGCCCCAAATAAGTTGTATAAGTTTAAATCTTCATATTGGAGACCAAAATTAATTTCATGGTCATCCATCAAGTAAGTCGCATCTAACGACAATGTCAGGTTTTGAGTGGCTGATTCATTGGCATGACGGAACTGGTCTTGTCCAAAAACAAACTGTGGACCACGATATTCTGTAATAGCGGTTATTTCACCGATATCACTATTAGTATTGCTATCTGTAGCAACATCTTTGTAGCTTATGCCCATTTCAGTACTGAAGTCATTAGTCCAGTCTGAATAAATTTTAGTGGCGAAGTTATTAAATGTAGTTGCATAAGTATAGCGGTTTGATGCCATGCTAACGGTTGTACCACCGGTGCCGGCATTACGCTCATCTTGATCATCTTGCCATTGGTAGGTGAAATCAAGTCGGTGATCATCATTGATGTTCCAGCTTAATTTAGCTAATAACGTTTCATTGGTATCTTCTTGATCGCCACCTAAAGAATCAGTGCGGCCATAAACATCACCTAAAATTGTATTGAAGTCATCAAATTGCTCTTGAGAAATATCGTATTCATGGGTAGCGCCGCTGCCTTGGAAACCATAATCCATGGCCAACTCACTAGACCAGTTACTATAGTTAACAAAGAAAAATAGTTTGTCTTCTATAATAGGGCCGCCAACGTTAAAACCAAAACGTGATTGTGTTTTGATAGGGGCAACCGTTTTCGTAACAAATGTTTGATGGTCATCATCATCTAATATATTACGTACTCTGGGGTTTTTTTTATCGACGTCTGAATCAGTATAATAAACTTCAGTTGCTATATCGATTGTTTGAACATCACCAGCCATATCCGGTGTTGAAGTTTCAGCAAAGCCTGAAAATTTAAATTCATTAGATCCTGATTTAGTAACTGCATTAATGGTACCACCACCAAAGTTACCTTTTTGTGCTGAAAATGGTGACACATCGACTGATATTTGCGCAATAGCATCTAACGATATTGGTGGTTGCTCTGTTGGGTAGCCACCATAGTTAAGTCCAAAGTCATCATTCTGGCCAATACCATCAACGGTTAAACTGTTTGAACGTGGGTTACCACCAGCAATAATTAACTCGCCGTTACCATTAATACTTGCTAATGGGTTTAAACGGGCAATGTCTTTAATATCGCGGTTAAAACTTGGCGTATTCTGAATAAGCTCTGCTCCAAAAATACTGCTTGAACCACCTGATTTTTGAAGAAAACTTGAGCCTGTTACTTGAATACGTTCAATATTATCTGCTTGTAGTTGTTGGCTAATACGATGAGTATCACCAAGATTAAGAAAAATATTATCTAAAGTGGTATCACTATATGTGTCTGAATCAATAATAACAGTATAAGGACCACCAACACGTAAACCTTTAGCGGTAAAGGTACCTGTGGCATTTGTCATAAACTCACGGCTGGTTTTTGAAGGCTCATGAATAACGGTGATTTTAACATTACTAGCGGCTTCGCCCGTAGGGCTTAGGATTTTACCTCGCATTGAAGACGAGGTATCTGCAGCCATTGCAGAAGTCGATAAGCCAACAGCGATCACAATCGCACTGGCTATTTTTGACAGTCTTAGTTTGTTCATTTTATATTTGTTCCCTAAGTTTTTAAAAAGAACCAACGTTATTCTGTAACATTTTCATTGAAATATCAGTGATCCGTTAGTTCAAATAATCTCTATAAAATAATCAACGTTTCAAATAATTATTTTTACTCTTAAGCTTTATTTAGCAATATTTTTCAATATCGAGCAGCATTTTTCTTCTATAGAGTCATCATTAAAATAATACTATCTTGTCATATGTGTCAAGTTTTACTTGACCAATTGGACAAGAAAATAATATTTTAAATAATAGTATCATAAACAATGAAACTTAAAGTAGGAGTAACCCTCTTGCCACGTAAAAAGTTAACTAATGCTATGTTTCCTTTGGGCAAGGAGAAGATGACCCAACGCATTAACCGATAGAACAACTAACCAATTTACCTACTATACCTAACCTGACAACTTGGCGTCCTTGTGATGCCACTGAATCTACTGTTGTTTGGAAAATGGCGTTTAAAAATCACCAGTGCATTAATTTTTTCACGTCAAAATTTATCAGCCATACCCCGCAATGAATCACAGTTAGCAAATATTGAAAAAAGGTGCCTGCGTATTAACCACTTGTAAAGGGGCACCAGAGGTTATCTTAATTGCGACAGGCTATAGAAGTTGAACTTACTTTAAATGCTGGCAAAGTACTGACCGCGCAAGGACAAAAAGTACAAGTTGTTTCTATACTATCAACCAATATATTTGATGAACAAAGTAGCTATTGTAAAAAAGACATACTGCCAGTCGCCGTTACTAAACCTGTTGCTATCGGCGCCGTCCATAGCGATTTTTGGAGGAAGTATATCGGTTTAAGTGGCGGCGTTGTTGGTCTTAGTCGTTTTGAGAGTTAGCTCCGGGTAAAGTATTAATGGCGTACTTTATCTTTACTGTTGATGAGGTTGTTAAAAAAGTTAACGTTTGGTAATAATAATTTAAAAGTAATGCCACAGCCATTAGATAATAATTTATGCTGTGGTATTAATATACAATCTGCACTATTACTTTTTGTTATTTGTTGACTACTTGGTTAAGATTATTTATCTTGGTGTCGTGTCAAATTTGCACTGTATTTGTGTACGTTTTATTCGGGTTTTATTACGGAGTTGCAAGCATTATGGATAATATAGGGAGTGTTACCATTATTTAATAAAAACATAAGGTATATAAATGAACTATAAAAATAATATTGCTGCTTTATTACTCTGTGCTACCAGCCACTATGCTGTTGCAGACGTTAATAATGGAAGCTTTGAAACATGGTTAGCAGGCACCCCCTCGGGTTGGACGACGATTGATTCTGGTATTAGCGTGAATAAAAATACCACTGTTTTTCAAGAAGGTTTGAGTTCAGCTGAAATTACCGTTAATACCGGTACACAAGGTTCTACCGACATTCAACAACTGGTTAGTGTTGTTGCAGGGCAAACTTACGAATTTTCTGTTTGGGTTTACCATACAGAAGGTAGTATTAAAGCGCGTTTATATATCGATGGCTATCAGGGCTACTCGAATGAAAGTCTAGTTAATCAATGGCAACAAGTTACCCATAGTTATACCGCAAGCGCAACGTCAGATATTGCTGTTGGCTTACGTTTTTACGACATTGCCGGTTTTGATGGTTCTGAAATTGTCTATGTTGACTATTTTCAACCTACTCAAGCATCGGGCGGTGGGACAGGTAGTTGCAGTACCAATAATGTGACTTTTAGTTTAACCACAGATAATTACGGTTACGAAACTAGTTGGACATTAACCAACACGAGTAATCAAGAAGTTGCTAGTGGTAATAACTACGAAAGTTCGACCAGCTATAATGAAAGTTATTGTTTAGCCGATGATGATTATACTTTTACCATTAATGATACTTATGGTGATGGTATTTGCTGTACTTACGGCAATGGCTCTTATGAATTTTCTCTTGCCGGAACTGCATTAATTAACGGTGGTGACTTCAACAGTAGTGAAACCAAAACCTTTACTTTAGGTAACACAGGCGGAATTCCGGGTGGAGGAGGCAGTGGCTCAGGCACTTATTCTGGTACCTATTATGACGGCATTAGCTCGACATCAGGTTACCCGTTAAAAACAGAGCTTTATAATTTAATCAAAGATCATGAAAATCAGGGCTATTCAGCGCTATGGACCTTCTATGAAAACCATTCTTTGGATGTTTATTTTGAAAATGATGGCTCTATATTAGATATATATTCTGAAAATCCGCTGGTAAGTGACAATTATAATTTTATTAAAGTCACCGATCAGTGTGGTAATTATAGCGGTGAAGGCGGTTGTTATAATCGAGAACATACTTTCCCAAAAAGCTGGTTTGGCGGCAAAGTAGAGCCAATGAACTCTGATGTTCATCACATCTATGCAACCGACGGCTTTGTTAATTCGAAACGCGGTGGTTACCCTTACGGTGAAGTTGCCACAGCATCTTTTACTTCAACTAATAACAGTAAATTAGGCTCAGCAACCACGACTTTAGGTTATAGCGGTACTGTGTTTGAACCCATTGATGAATTTAAAGGTGATTTAGCCCGCGCACAATTTTACATGGCGACGCGTTATGAAAACTTGATTGGCGGCTGGCAGAATAATTCGGTGTATGGTGATGCTATTTTAGATGGTAGTAGTAATCAAGTTTTTGAATTATGGCAATTAGAAATGTTATTACGTTGGCATACCAATGACCCGGTCAGTCAAAAAGAAATAGATCGAAATGAAGCGGCACTTGGTCATCAAGGCAACCGTAATCCTTTTGTTGACCACCCTGAATATGTTGACAGTATCTGGGGTAATTAATTAAGGGAACTTCTCTTATTCATAGCTTTTAAAGTATTAGCTAACAAAGTAACGTTAAGGCATTTCATTTTTAAAAGTGTAATGCCTTTTTATGTTCAGGATGAACGGTATGTCACGGTCACATGGATGTGAAGGAGAGACGATGTTCAGGATGGCCTCTCTCAGACATCCTGTCTTTCAAGGAATTAGTGCGTAATATTGCACGTCTAGCTTTATATCTATCAGTGTAAATTTTTTACTTACTGATACCACAACCTTTAAGAATTATCTGGGTAAGGGTTTTAGCCACTTGTTCAAAGTCTTCATTACTTAACTTATCTTTACCCATGGCTGCGTTAACTTGTGGGGCAAAATCAGCATAATGTTGCGTGGCTCCCCAAATAGTAAAGAGTAAATAAAGTGGATCAATTGGGTCCATCTTACCTTGCTTAATCCAGCCTTCAATAGTCGCTTTAACCTCATCTATCCAAGTTTTAAAACTGGTTTTTAAGTATTCCTGCAAGCGAGGAGCACCGTGTATAAATTCACCGGCAAATATCCGTGATGCTTCAGGATTAGTTTTTGAATACATCACCTTAGCAAGAATATAATCACCTAAGACTTTAGCAGGTTCTTCAGTCGAGGTAATAATGGATGAATCCCATAAGGTAAGAATTTCTAATAATATATCAGAGTAAATAGCTTCTTTATTTTTATAATAATAATGAACATTTGCCCGTGGGATACCGGCGCGTTCAGCAATGCCTTTTATTGATGCCCCTTTAAAACCATGCTCTAAGAAATCTTGCTCGGCAGCTTTTAAAATGATCAATTGATTCTTTTTTCTGACCCGCCCAGTTGATGACGTGTTTGGTTGTTGATTCTTTATTATTGGCATATTAATCAATCATCTTTGCAGCATTTATTAGCAGGGTGGCAAATATAAGCTATTTCAACAATAAAGTTAATAGTCAATTTAGGGTTTAATTTTAGCAGAATTATGATTTTACTTGACACTGGTGTCAGGTTATTTCTATTATGTGAAAATAAATAGCTATAAAATAATTAAAACATCTCTGAACTATTAGGAAAATTTATTATGCCAACACCACATATCTCAGCTAATGTCGGAGATTTTGCCGAAACGGTTATCATGCCGGGTGATCCCTTACGTGCAAAATTCATCGCAGACAACTACCTAACCAATGTTAAACAGGTCACCGAAGTTAGAAATATGTTTGGTTACACGGGCGAATACAAAGGTAAACGTATTTCAGTGATGGGCTCAGGTATGGGGATCCCTTCGATGTCTATTTATGCGACTGAGCTTTACCGAGATTATGGCGTTGAAAATATTATTCGTGTTGGTAGCTGTGGTTCAATTCGTGACGATATACAACTTGAAGATATCGTTATTGCTATGGGTGCCAGCACCGACTCTAATGTTAATCGTCAACGATTGAATAATTATGATTTTGCGGCTATAGCTAACTATGAGTTACTCGAAAAAGTGGTTAGCACCGCGAAGCGTTTAGGCAAAACGCCGAAAGTAGGTAATGTTTTTTCAGCTGATTTGTTTTATGTACCAGAATTTGAAGTATTCGCGAAGTTAGAACAATATGGCATTCTTGCGGTAGAAATGGAAGCGGCTGGTCTTTATGGCGTTGCCGCTGAATTAGGTAAAAAAGCGCTATGCCTGCTAACAGTAAGTGATCATATTAAAACGGGCGAAAAAATGTCAGCAGAAGATCGTCAGTTAAAATTTGGCGAAATGATTGAAGTTACTCTAGAAAGTATTCTTTAGTTTTAGTACGCATATTTGTATAGGTAATTAACCATATGTCAGAAAATAACATTCAATTTTTGTTAAATAACGAACGTAAAGTTATCGAAAATTGTGATCCTAATATGACGGTACTCAACTATTTAAGAGAAGAGTTGAGTCGAAAAGGGACGAAAGAAGGTTGTGCTTCAGGAGACTGTGGTGCCTGTACAGCAGTGCTTGCTGAAGTGGTTCACTCAGCAAAAAGTCAAACAATAACCGAACATCTTAGCTATCAATCGATTAATACCTGCATTACTTTTTTATCTGCACTTCATGGCAAACAGCTTGTTACAGTAGAAGACTTACAGCAAGGAAATAAATTACATAGTGTTCAACAAGCTATGGTCGATTGCCATGGCTCACAATGTGGCTTTTGTACTCCTGGTTTTGTAATGTCACTTTTTTCATTAAAGAAAAATTTAGCGCAAGCCAAGTTTATTGATGCGACAGATAATTCTCCTGCTGTTGATTTAGACAAAGACATCGAGCATGGCTTAGCGGGTAACTTGTGCCGCTGTACTGGCTATCGCTCTATTACTGAAGCGGCAAAACAAGCTTGTGATAACAATGACGTTGATCAGTTTGAGCACGAGCAAGCGGCGACTATTAAGCAATTAAAACTCATAGCTCAGCAACAAGAAACTGTTGAACTGCACAATAATGGCAAGAGTCTTTATCTTCCTTATACCTTAGATAAATTAGCAAAATTGGTTGAACAATACCCGAAAGCTAAATTGTTAGCCGGTGGTACAGATTTAGCGTTAAGCGTTACCCAAGGTATGGCGCAAATACAAACCATGATTTCGATGAGCAATGTGCGCGAGCTTGCACAAATTAATGAAACAACAGAAACTTTGTCCATTGGCGCTATGGTGAGCTATGAGCAAAGCCATCAGTTATTAAGCCAGCATTATCCAGAATTTGGTCAAATGCTTTATCGCCTTGGTTCAACTCAGGTGAGAAACTCGGGCACGTTAGGGGGAAATGTCGGTAATGCTTCTCCTATTGGAGACACGCCACCCGTATTAATCGCCTTAGGTGCTAAGTTAGTGCTTCGCAAAGGCGAGCGTACTCGTGAAATATCTGTTGAAGATTACTTTGTTGATTACAAAGTGACACAACTCGAAAGTGGTGAGTTCATTGAACGTATTGAAATTCCAAAAGCTAACAGTAATAAACATCTCAAAGTCTTTAAAATATCAAAACGTTTAGATGACGACATCTCAACGGTGCTTGCCTGTTTCTATATTAAGTTTGCCAATAAAAAAGTGGCTAATATTACCATTGCTTTTGGCGGTATGGCAGGCATCCCAAAACGCGCTTTTTCCTGTGAGCAAGCTTTAATGGGTAAAGAGCCTAGCGAACAAAATATTGCTTTAGCGATGACAGCATTAGCAAAAGACTTCTCTCCGATGTCAGATGTGCGCGCGAGCAGTGAATATCGCTTACAAGTGGCAAAAAACTTAGTGAGAAAATGCTTTTATGAACTAGAGCAAACGCATGCAGCAACCCGAATCGAAACCTTTGAAGTCGATACCTTTGAAGGGAAAGGAGTGACTCATGCGTAAATTAAGTGAAATTGATAAAGGTCTTGAAAGTAAAAAAAGTTCTGGTGCGGTTGGGCAATCGACCAAGCATGAAAGTGCTGAAATGCATGTTACCGGCAAAGCCGTTTATACCGATGACAAATTAGAGTCGTTAGGGCAATTGCATGCTGCTGTGGGTATGGCAACGATTGCCAGTGGTAATATTACCGCGATAGATTTATCGGCAGTACGCGCCGCCAAGGGTGTAGTTGCTGTTATTACCTTAGATGACATTGTTGGTCATACTGATATTGGTCCTGTTTTTCCGGGCGATCCAATACTCACCAAAGATGTCGTTGAATTTTATGGTCAAGCTATCTTTGCGGTCGCTGCGACGAGCCATGAGTTAGCAAAACAAGCGGTAGCGTTGGCAAAAATTGACTATAAAGAAAAAACACCAGTACTGACTATTAAACAAGCGTTAGAAGCTAAGAGCTTTGTTCGTCCACCGCATAGTATGAAACGTGGTGATAGTGCCACTGCTATTGAGCAAGCTAAGCATCAGCTGAGTGGTGAGATTACCATTGGTGGCCAAGAGCATTTTTATTTGGAAGGTCAAATAGCCAGTGTTATTCCCACCGAAGATGGCGGAATGACCGTTTATTCATCTAGCCAACATCCTGCTGAAGTTCAAAAACTTGTGGCAGAAGTGTTAGGTATCCCTTTTAATCGCGTCGTTGTCGATATGAAACGTATGGGTGGTGGTTTTGGCGGCAAAGAAACACAAGCGGCTGGTTGGTCTTGTTTAGCGGCGGTACTTGCTGATAAAACCCAAAAAGCAGTAAAGCTGCGTTTAAATCGTAGCGACGATATGATGATGACCGGTAAACGTCATCCTTTTGAAAATCATTATCAAGTAGGGTTTAATGGTCAAGGTGTTATTGAAGGCATAGATATAACGGTCAATGGTAATTGTGGTTACTCACCTGATTTATCAGATGCCATCGTCGACAGAGCCATGTTTCATGCTGATAATGGTTATTACTTGGACCATGTCAGTATTATTGGTAATCGTTGTAAGACGAATACCGCCTCCAATACCGCCTTTCGAGGTTTTGGTGGTCCACAAGGTATGATGATTATTGAGTGTGTCATGGATGATATTGCTTACTCTCTAGGATTAGACCCACTTGCTGTGCGTAAAGCTAACCTTTACGGTACCGATGCGCGCAATATTACCCCGTACCATCAGCAAGTAGAGCACAATAATTTAGCTGAGATGATAACCAAACTTGAGCATAGCTCTCGTTATACCGAGCGTTGCCAAGAAATTGATGAATTTAATGCCGGCAGTAAATTTCTTAAAAAAGGTATTTCACTAACACCGGTTAAATTTGGTATTTCGTTTACTGCTCAGCATCTTAATCAAGCAGGGGCGCTGATTAATATTTATACCGACGGAAGTGTTGATGTTACACATGGCGGCACTGAAATGGGCCAAGGGTTGCATACTAAAATTGCCCAAATCGTTGCACAAGTTTTTGGTATCGCCGTTGATAAGGTAAAAGTATCAGCAACGCGGACCGACAAAGTCCCTAATGCTTCACCAACAGCGGCTTCTTCAGGTACCGATCTCAATGGTAAAGCCGCTCAAAACGCTGCACAAACAATTAAACAAAGGTTAATTGATTTTGCTGTCGAGCACTTTGCTGTTGAGAGTAACGAGATAACTTTTAGTGACGATTTAATCGATGCCGGTGAACATAAACTCAGTTTTGTAGAGTTAGTCCAAAAAGCGTATTTTGCTCGGGTGTCTTTATCGTCGACCGGTTTTTATCGAACGCCAAAAATTTATTACGATCGAGAAAATGCCCAAGGTCGACCGTTTTTCTATTTTGCGATGGGTGCTTCAGTATCTGAAGTGTTAATCGATACGCTGACCGGTGAATACAAGTTATTACAAACCGATATCCTTCATGATGTTGGTGACTCTTTAAACCCTGCGATAGATATAGGCCAAATTGAAGGTGGTTATATTCAAGGCGTCGGTTGGTTAACCACTGAAGAATTACATTGGAATGATAAGGGACGTTTGTTAACGACTGGGCCGGCCACCTATAAAATTCCTGCTATTAGCGACGCACCAAAAGTTTTTAACGTTGAGTTGTTGAAAGATTCTCCTAATCGTGAAGCGACCATTTACCATTCTAAAGCGGTAGGCGAGCCACCGTTTATGTTGGCTATTTCTGTCTGGTCAGCGCTGCGCGCCGCTATTGCTAACTCTGTTGCTACAAAAGATAGAGCCAAAGGTGTTATTCCGTCGCTTGATACTCCTGCCACACCAGAGCGAGTTTTAAAGGCTGTGCAATTAATAACCGCCCAGCAAGGGATGGCAGCCGATGAATAACCGACAAAGTTGGTCTGAAGCGGTTAGTTCATTAAAGATCAAAGGAGAGGCCTTTGTCTTGCTAACAATTATTGGTGTGCATGGCTCAGCGCCTAGAAATTCTGGTACTAAGATGGTGGTGAGTGCCAATAGCACTTATGACACTATTGGTGGTGGTCACTTAGAGTTTAAGTCTATCGCGATAGCGCAACAATTATTAGCAGACGAAGATAAGAATCAACATATCGAGCACTTTTCTTTAGGTGCTTCCTTAGGGCAATGTTGCGGCGGAGATTGTAGCGTATTATTTGAAAGCTTTGCAGCTTGTAAAACTCAAATAATGCTTTTTGGCGCCGGCCATGTTGGTAAAGCGTTAACGACCATCCTTGCTGACTTACCTTGCCAGCTAAAATGGGTTGATAATCGCCAAGAACAGTTTCCTGTTCAGATGCTGGCAAATGCGCCGGCTAATATTGAGTGTGTTGTTAGTGACAATCCGGTAGATGAAATAGCTAGCATGCCTGCAGGCAGTTTTTTTATCATTATGACGCATAATCATCAATTAGATTTTGAACTATGCCAGGCGCTGTTAAAGCGTGGTGATTTTGCGTATACCGGTTTAATTGGTTCTGAGACAAAATGGAAACGCTTTCAGCATCGCTTAAAACATCGAGAATTTAGTCAGCAGGCTATTGATCAGCTCACTTGTCCTATTGGTTTAAGTGCCGTGCCGGGTAAACGTCCTATGGAAGTTGCGGTATCAATTGCGGCTGAAATTATTGGTTTATATCAAAAAGACGACCATGCGGGTCATCAGTCAACTACCGCGCAAGGGATCAGTTTCAAAGCGTTAACGCCGTTACTTAATAGCGCGACTAATCTCCATGTTACCGGTCGAAGCAAAAATAAAGTAACTGATAGCAAACCGATTACAGATAAGATTAATGAATAACTTTACCTTAGGTTCAACAGGCGTTTTTACCCTAGAAGGTATAAAAGCGGCAACACTTATTATTAACAGCGACAGGTTAAAAACCGCATAATAATGAGATCAAATTATATATTTATCCTAATAATGCTCTTAAGAAAAAGGGCATTATTGGTTACCTTGAATAAGGAAACGTTATGTCGATTATCGTGTTAAATGCTTTGCAACCTCAGGCGGCCCACTTGGCCTTTATGCAGTGTTGTACAGCCAATACTTGGGTAAGCCGCATGGTGGCTGCTATGCCATATAACAATTTAGCGGCGTTATCTGCACACGCTGATATCAGCTGGAAAAACCTTACAGAAGCCGATTATTTGCAGGCTTTTGAAGGCCACCCTAAAATTGGCGATGTGTCTAGCCTAAGAGAAAAATACCGCTCGACAGAGAAAATTGCCGCGGGAGAACAATCGGGTGTTAACACAGCGACAGAACAAGCATTAAGTGAGTTAAAGCAATTAAATGATGACTATCAAGAAAAGTTTGGCTTCATTTTTATTGTTTGTGCCACAGGTAAAACAGCCACGCAGATGTTAGATATATTGGTAAAACGTTACGCGAATAATCGCGCGGAAGAAATCATTAATGCAGCAGAAGAGCAACGAAAAATATTTCAGTTAAGAATCAAAAAAATGATTGCTGAAACTGCCACTACTGCTTCAAACGTAAAAGAGACCTAAGTTTATGAGTCAAATAACTTCACATATATTAGACACTAGTCGCGGTAAACCCGCTGCTGGTATTACTATTTCTCTCTTTGAACTTAAGGGTTCAAATGATGGTGACAATAGTATCCAAGCACAGTGGTCACTTTTGGCACAAGGCCAAACAAACAGTGATGGGCGAGTGCCGGCCTTACTTGATAAAGAACGAATATTGCCTGCGGGGAGTTATCGCGTTCATTTTGCGATCAGTGATTATTTTAACGCGCTGAATGAGCAAGCTTTTTATCCCTATGTTGATATTGTTTTTGATATCAGTGGTGATGGTGAACACTATCATATTCCATTATTACTGACCGCTTTTGGTTACTCAACTTACCGTGGCAGCTAAGATGATTTTACATGCTAAACCACTAAGCCAAAAAGCGTTTCAAGCTTTTGGTGATGTGATTGAAGTCAATGATCAAGTAGAAAAAATATCAATAAATTATGGGCTTACACAAAGATATCATGCATTAGCGACGCTAGATGTTAGTGAGGAAGCAGGGCAAGGTATTATCAGTGTTTTTCGCTCGTCGCCTAAAGAATGCTGTCAGATCAACGCCGGTATAGGTCAAATAACCATTGACTGTATGGAACGTCATCCTTTATCAAGCCAGGCTTTTTATCCTTTGTCTGCTAACGCTTATTTGGTAGTTGTTGGACCTGCGGGCGAATTTGATGTGACTAAATTAGCCGTATTTCTTGCTACAGGCAACCAAGGTGTTAATTACCACAAAGGTACTTGGCATCATTATAGTTTAGCTTTAAGTGAAACCGCTGATTTCTTAGTTGTTGACCGAAAAGGTGTCGGCAAAAACTGCGATGAAATCGCTTTAGAAAATAAAATTACCATACATTTCAATTTAGATAACCGGAGCGATTAAGTCGATGTCAGTAAAAGCATTTCGCGGTGAGATTTTACATTTTGTCGAAGACCCAGCCTCGACGCCTTGCCAAGATAAAGAGCAAGCAGAGCAGAGCAGCTACCAGTATTTTGAAGATGGTATTTTGCTGATAGAAAATGGCAAGGTTAAACAGTTGGGCACAGCTAAAGCTATGTTGGCTGATTTAGAGCATTCCCTAGAGATTCAACATATTGAAAATGGCCTGATTGTCCCAGGCTTTATTGATACTCATATCCATTATCCTCAAACTGAGATGATAGGGAGTTATGGTGAACAATTATTACAATGGTTAGAAGATTATACCTTTCCGACCGAAAAAAAGTTTGCTGATAAAGCCTACGCCACTAAAATCAGTGAGTTTTTCCTCAATCAATTGCTTGCTAACGGCACAACAACCGCATTAGTTTTCGGCACTGTCCATGCTGAGTCAGTTAATGCCTTTTTTGAAGTGGCTTTAGCCAAAAATCTCCGCATGATTGCTGGCAAAGTGATGATGGATAGGAATGCTCCTGACTATTTACTCGATACCGCGCAAAGTAGTTATCAGCAGTCTAAGCAACTTATCAAAGATTGGCATGGTAAAGGGCGTTTGCAATATGCTATCACCCCAAGGTTTGCGCCAACCAGTAGTGATGAACAGTTAAGCTTGGCTGGGCAACTATTAAAAGAGCACCCAGGTGTTTATATGCAAACCCATTTGTCTGAAAATTTAAAAGAAATTGAATGGGTTAAATCGCTTAATCCCGATTGCGAAAACTATTTAGATGTTTATAAAAAGCATCAATTACTTGGCAGTCGTAGTGTTTTTGCTCATGGTATACATTTATGTGATGCTGAATATAGCGACTTATCTCAATCTAATTCAGCCTTGTCATTTTGTCCAAGTTCAAATCTGTTTTTAGGGAGTGGTCTGTTTAAACTTGATGTTGCCCAGCAACACAATATTAAAGTGGGTCTAGGTACAGATATAGGCGCAGGAACCAGTTTTTCACTATTAGAGACCTTAAAAGATGCCTATAAAACGCAGCAGTTAAGAGGCAAAAAATTAGATTCATTACAATCTTTCTATTTGGCAACTTTAGGTGGCGCAAGAGCGCTAGATTTAGAAGGTACAGTAGGTAATTTTCAAGTGGGTTGTGAGGCTGACTTTATAGTCTTAGATTATCATGCAACACCATTAATGAAATTACGGCTAGAGCAGTGCCAATCATTGGCAGAGAAACTTTTTTCTTTCACTATATTAGGGGATGACCGTGCGGTTAAAGCTACTTATATACAAGGTGAATTAGCTGAGATTAATTACGATTAGTGCTTACAATAAGATAAGCAATAGCTAAAGTTAATTTTACGGTTTTTACCTTTAGTGGACGGTGTTACTCAGGTTGGCGCGTTATTCGTGTCAACCACACTAATTACCGGTGCGACAAGACAATATTTCATCCTTCGTTAAACAATATCTAGATAGAGAATCAGCATCATTGCTCAACAAACAGCCTATCTGTTGTTCAGGTGATCATATTTAAGGTCATTAATATAAATTATTGAGTGTTAATTACTGATATACAGCTACAATATTGGATTAAGGTTGATCAGCTTTGCCGAGTTAAAGCGATAGCTCTTGCCTCCAAGTTAAAACTTCAATCTATGCTCAGCATAAATTTTCTCCCCAACGCTATATATAAACCTGAGCGTTGCATTCGCACAACATTGGAGGCAGCCAAGAAGTATAGCTTTCCCATTGAAAAAATAATGTTTGAATTTACCGAAGTTGAAAAAATTGATGATACCGCTTTTATTAAGAATATTGTTGAGTCTTATAATAAAATAGGCTTTAAAACTGCAATAGATGACTTTGGTGCAGGGTATGCTGGTTTGGGTTTATTAGCTGATTTTCAAACTAACATCGTAAAAATTGATATGGGGTTAATCCGTAACATTAATGAAGATAAGGTTCGTCAGTCAATAGTAAAAAATTGTTTAAATATTTTTAATGACCTAAACATTACTCCGCTTGCTGAGGGAATAGAGACTAAAGAAGAATACCGCTGTTTACGTGATTTTGGTATTGAACTAATGCAAGGTTACTTTTTTGCCAGACCGGGCTTTGAAAATCTACCTTTGGTTGACTTTAGCGACCTTTAATAATGAGAGACTAACAAGCTGATCCATAAGTTTTTTATCCCTGTTTTACCTTTTATCTGCTGAAAGTATTTCGTCCACCGCTAAGCATTTACCTTGTTGCCAGCTCTCTTGTAAGCGTTGTTTAAATAATACTATTTCGTCTCGTTGTGCTAATAGTCCCTTAATTAAACTTTCGGCCTCAAGCAAGCGTATATCAAGTTGTTCGACTATTTTGTTGTGATCAAGTCCTTCAGTTACGCCACTATCTGCTAAAACATTTAAGATATCTGCCAATCTAAAACCTAGCCGCTTCGCACATTCAATCGTTGCTAAACGCTGCACACTAGCTTGCGAATAATGTCGATAACCATTTATATTTCTTTGTATTTTAGGGAGTAATCCTTTGGCTTCATAAAACCGTATAGTAGAGGCTGTTATACCACTTATTTTTGCTAACTCGCTGATTTTCATCGGTACCCACTTTATGCGTATGTAAACTGTTGACATTAAAGTTAACTTTAAGCTTATACTTGTACAAAATCCAGCTCGTTAAACTTATTAACAGGAGTTCTACTTGAGTCACTCTGTATTTACACCGATAACTCTTCCTAATGGCGCAATTTTGCCAAATCGTTTAGCAAAAGCCGCCATGGAAGAAAATATGGCTGTTGAAGGCCATTTACCCGGCGATGATATTTTTCAACTATATAAAACATGGGCTGCGGGAGGCACTGGCCTGCTTATTACGGGTAATGTCATGGTAGATCACCGTGCAATGACCGGTCCAGGAGGTATTGCTTTAGAGGCAGATACACCCTTAGAGCCCTTTAAAAAGTGGGCTGAAATAGCAAGCAAAAATGGCACAAAAATATGGATGCAAATAAACCATCCTGGCCGACAAGTCTATGCTGCTATGGGAGGGCAGGTATTCTCTCCTTCAGATATTGCATTGGATATGGGGAAGCATAGTCAGTTATTTAGTAAACCAAGTCCGATGACCGAGCTTGAAATTCAAGCATTAATTCAGCGATTTGTTGTCACAGCATCACGTGCTGTTGAAGCTGGGTTTCATGGTATCGAGATCCACGCAGCCCATGGTTACTTGTTATCACAATTTTTGTCGCCGCTGACCAATAAGAGAAATGATAACTGGGGTGGCAGCCTTGAAAACCGTGCTCGCCTCCTTTTTGAAATTGTTAAAGCGGTCAAGCTAGTTATACCTGAAAATATAGCGATAGCGGTTAAGTTAAACTCCGCAGATTTCCAACGTGGTGGTTTCGATGCACAAGATGCCTTAGTTGTGGTAAAAGAACTTGGCCATTTAAACGTAGATTTAGTTGAATTGTCAGGTGGTAGCTATGAAAGCCCAGCAATGCAAGGTAATACAGCTGATGGACAGCCCCTAAATAGAGAAGCTTATTTTCTTGAGTTTGCGAAAGAAATTGCCAAACAAGCTCCTATGCCAATTATGACAACAGGAGGCATTGTCCGTTTAGCGATTGCACAAAAAGTAGTAGATGAAGGCGTAGATATGCTCGGCATTGGCAGAGCACTGGCATTTAGTCCAAATCTTCCTCAACGCTGGAAAACGTCACCAGACGCGGTAGCCATTTTACCTCAAGTAAAATGGCAAGATAAAACTTTAGCCGCACTTGCAACTATGGCTATTACCAAACGTCAATTACAACGTATTGGCAAAGGTAAAGCCCCAAAATTAAACTCATCACCATTATTTTCACTGATTTTTGACCAACTACGACTTAAAAAACTGACTAAAATCTATCGAAAAACTTATGAAAATGAATAGGGCATATTGATATTTTTTAATCTTATATAAGGCATTGTCAACAGATAGTGTCGAGTAAGCCCGTTGATTAGCGGTTGACTAGGGCCTAAGGAAGTTGACAATAAAGCATAGTTTGACGGTTAATGGCGGCATATTCATCACCTTGCTTATATAAAGTGGCGAAAATTACTCTTGTTAACGATAATACGTTATGTGTTAACAATCGTTCTAAACGTAAGGTTTATCCTTGCGTCTTTAATGAGTTTAGTTGGCGGTAAACGATGTAGCCAATGCTGTTGTGTTGGCCCTTTCATGACTAACAAACTGCCCGCTTTAAGGGGTAAGGTAATGACTTCTTTTGATATCTTGTGCTTCAAAGCAAACTTTCTTTCAGCACCAAAACTTAACGATGCAATCGCACCTTGGTCCTTTAAATCTTTTTCACCGTCGCTGTGCCAAGCCATGCCTTCTTCTCCACTGTGATAAAGGTTAAGTAAGCATGAATTATAAGTTTCACCACTATGGCGCTCGACAAGTGCTTTTAACGAAAGCAAATCATCGGTAAAAGGCAACGCTGTTTTAGTAATGTTAGAGTAGGTATAGCTAAAACATTCAGCAGCATGCCAAGCCACTTTTCTTTTTGTTTCAATAGTTTTGCCAAATATAACTGCTTGGTCACAACGCCAATCAATACCGTTAAGTAAGCGATTAAAGTAATAGTCGCTATCGTCTAAAGAGATAATTTCACCAAAATAATCGACATCACCATCATATGGCAAAAGATTAATCGGCTGTTCAAATAAAGATGAAAATAGATCCATGTCGATAACACTTAAATGAGAAGGTGAAGTAGCCATAGTACAGACAGCAGTTAATGAAAATGGGCTAAGCGTGTTTAAGTTAACACCCCAAGCAATTACCTGAACTTTTTGAAAATAATAGCACAGTAGATAATAAAACTCATCGATACTTACGTCGCCACTTTAAAATTCAGCAATATTTACCACAATAAAACAACATTTTGTAGGGGTTTTCCCTGATTGAAGATGAAATTGGAATTAGATATTGTCTGAGCATATATTCTGCTATTAAAAATGTCCTTAACGGTGTAGATAAAGACTTGGCAGGTTAAGAATAATGTTGTTAAAAAATATATGGTTCAATGTCTTAAGTAGAAACTTTACTGCAGTAAGTAGTTTTATCTAATACTCATTGTCAATTATGTAAGATAAATCTATTTTGGAAACCCATGGTCGTTGTTAAAAAACTAGATTCTGCAATTATCCACCCAGAGCAAAATAACTACGATATAAAGCAGTTCGTTGACGGTAGCTGGATACGTCTTATTTATATGGCGTTGCAACAACAAAATTTACCCGCAAACAATTTATTATCGACAGTAGGTATTAACGTCGCTTCTTTACGTGAATTAGATTCTATTCAACGGGACGTTGTGCTTAAGCTATATGATAATATTGCACTATATTCAGGTTTAGATACCTTACCTGCTGCAGTGGCTGCTATTTTTCAATTGCATTTCTTACGTCATACGGGTGTCATCGTATCAGATGCTAAATCGCTAAGTGATTTATTAGAAAAAATTATTTTTGCTAGTGAGCAAATGAATAAATCGATTGAGGTCACTCTAGTCATTAAGGCTGATTGCAACTTATTAGTTGTTTCATCGCGGGCAGAGCTGGCTAGTGTCCATAGAACGACACTAGAAATTGGACTTTGCCTGGTTTATAAAATAATTAATCAAATATTTCCTGCTCACTTAGATATTATCTCAAAGATAACGCTTGATTTAAAAAGTCAAAGAAAGAACTTTGAAAAAATATTTGATTATCCGGTTACGTACACCGATAGCGGGGAATATGTCATTGTTTTTAAGAAAAACGCTCTTGCGACCAAAAATTTATTTTCAACGCATTCGATTGGTTTAGAGCCCTTCGTAGATAATAAATTGTCTAAAACTGATATTCAATTGCTCTCTGATATTGAGAATTTAATGACTGAAAATATTGCTTCAAATAATCTAAATATCGTTTTTGTAGCTGAGCAAATAAACAGCAGTGTCAAGACCTTGCAACGTCGTTTAAAACGCTTCAATACTGACTTTAGTGCTTTATTGAAAACCAAAAAAATCAATCATGCGCAAATGCTATTAAAGCAAAACAGACTGAGTTTAATTCAAATCTCTTATCGGCTGGGTTTTAATTCGCCTTCAAGTTTTTCTCGGGCATTTAAGAAATGGACAGGTGTTTCGCCATCAGATTATCAGTAAATAATGTACATGCGGGTTACTCAATGGTTGGCTATGTAACTCCCTATCAGTTGGTAATAATTTAACGTAACTGTTTTCATTATGGTACTAGACACTTCAAACACTGAACACTTGCTCATAAAAGCTTTGCAGTTGTTGAATAGCCAATAAAATTAAAATTTTCTCATTAAATGTACCCACCGTATTCAACTGTTATTAACATCAATAATTTTACCTTATTTTACTGGGTAAACTCGCGACATTAAGGCGTCAATATTACTTGGTAATCTTTAGTAACGATCTAAAAAACCACATTGAAAACAGCTGATCTGATGCTTATGTAGCTTACTTGTTATAAAGATAACAATTATAAGTTAGCCACTTAGTGAAGTGTCTTTAGTTGTCTAGATAATGTCGTTACTGGTTAAGGATTATTCTCAATAAACGCTTATAGTTAGCCCAATAAAAACGAGTTGAGTCAATAGGTTAATTGAAGGCACATTTATTGATCACAGTCGTTACGGCCGTTTAGGCAAACCTATTTAATTCAGGTATTAAAAGCTACTTGAGCACATCCAGTCGTATCCTATGATTTTATTATAGTTTTGGATAATAAATTTTTGCGACAAGGATAAGTAATGTAAAGGAATATAATGATGAGAATATTACTTACCGCACAAATACTTTCACTATTATTTAGTGCTAGTGCATTGGCTAATTCAGACGATACCAGCATCGATATTACTGGCATTAGTCTTACCGAACTATTCAATCTTAAAATAACCTCACTCTCTAAAAAAAAGCAGGCTTTAAATAAGGCAGCTGCCGCTGTTTATGTGCTTACTCATAATGAAATAGATCGCCTTGGCGTGACTACCATTGCAGATGCACTACGCTATGTTCCAGGTGTTGAGGTAGCAAATATTGATGCGAGTCGATGGGCTATCAGTATTCGTGGTTTTAATAGTCTTGCTGCTAATAAATTACTCGTGATGATCGATGGTCGCAGCGTCTATAGTCCTTTGTTTTCAGGTGTCGTTTGGGCAGAAAAAGATGTAGTACTAGCAGATGTTGACCGTATCGAAGTGATCAGAGGTCCTGGTGGCGCTATATGGGGGGCGAATGCGGTCAATGGCGTTATTAATATTATTACCCGCAAAGCCCAAGAAACTCAGGGAGTTTTACTTGAAGCAGGTCTGGGAAGTGAACAAAGCAAAGTAATAAGCGCGCGTTATGGTTGGCAATTAGCAGAGAATGCTTATATGCGCATTTATGCTAAACATCGCCAGCATGACAATACTAATCAGCAATTTAGTAATGACAATAACCGACATAATCAAGTGGGTTTTCGCCTTGATTATGATCTGGCTACTAACAATGCCTTGACGTTACAAGGTGATCTTTATTCTGGGGTGATTGGCAACGTGGCGAGTCAAGCTATGCCTGATGGTCAAACACAATCTGGCGGAAACTTTCTGCTTAATTGGCAATTTACTGATAACAATAACAGTCAACATAAACTACTCAGTTATTATGAGCAAACTCAACTAAGCGTCCCTATGTTGGATGATAAACGTGAAATATGGAACCTTGATTATCAATTTCAACAGCAATGGCAACAGCATGCCTTGATTGGAGGCGTAGGTTATCGCTTATTACACGATGAAATAACGACTAGCCCATTCGATTTTATTGCACCAAAAAATCGCCATGATGAAGTGATTAATGCATTTATTCAAGATGATATTGCTTTACTCGATGATGACTTACATCTAATTGTTGGCATTAAATTCGAAAACAATGATTATTCTGGAAATGAATCGCTACCTAGTGTGCGCTTGTCTTATCAATTGCCCCAGTCATTGGTCTGGAGTGCCTGGTCAAAAGCTGTGCGAGTTCCCACCCGAGTAGAAAGTGATATACGTTACGGTAACTTTAGCGGTGAACGTTTAGGGGCAGAACATGCCAATGTATATGAATTAGGTTGGCGTAAAAAATGGTTTGATGCTTGGCAATTTGATGCAACGGTTTACCGAGCTGAATATGAAAATTTACTTTCAGTTGAAGAGAAGGGTTACCGTAATAAAGTATCCGGAAATGTTCAGGGAATCGAGTTAAGTAACAGTGTTCAATTACAACCCTCTTGGTTAGTAAGGTTCAACCTCTCTCATGCCACTATGAACCTTATAACAGCAAGTGATAGTTTATCAACAGACGGTGCTAAGGTAACCCAAGGACAAATGCCGCGAAACAGCGCTCAAGTTATTTCCATGTGGGACATTAACGAACAGTGGAAATTCAATGGTTATTTACGTTATGTTGATGAGTTGCCCAGTAATAACATTGCTAGTTATTGGACTGTAGATGCGACACTGCAATGGCAAATTTCTTCACGTTTTTCAATAAAATTATCAGCACTCAACCTCGGTAATAACTCGCATCAAGAGTGGGATGAGCGAGTGCCTGTAGGTCAAGAAGTCATGATTAATTTTAGGTGGGGAATATAACGTGCGCAAAATCTTATTTTTCTTACTGTTTTCAATGATGACATCAAGTGCAGCAGAAGGTGTTGTTTATCAAATTAAAGCCTCTTATATCTATAACTTTTTACAGTTTGTACGTTTTTCTAATAGTAGTATTTCTGATCAAATTAATGTCTGTATCATCGGTAAAAACAAATTTGGACAAGCTTTGAATCCGTTAAAGGGAGCAGAAACACCCCAAGGAGAAATAGCCGTAACTATGTTTGAATATGTTACCGATCCCATACAAATTGCTTCTTGTCAGGTGGTTTATGTTGTCGGCTCAGACGCAACTTTTAGTCAAAATGTACTTGATAAAATTAATAAAGAAGAAGTCTTAAGCATAGGTGAATTTCCAGCTTTTATTGCTATGGGAGGGTATATCGAATTATTCCTAGAAAATGACTCTATTCACTTTCGGGTCAATCAAAAGTTAGTGGGGCATACCCAATTCAAGGTGGCAGCACAATTACTTTCGTTAGGAGCATTGGATAGATGACTATAAAAAATATACAGCGTTTTTCTTTATGGAATACTATCTCCATAAGGAAAAAAATTCAGTACAGCATTTTCAGTTTTGCATTTATGGTTTTACTAATCACAACGATTACTTTGTCATTATCGACCAACTCACACTTCCATGACAGTAGTCAGCGACAAATAACGGTACTTGCCGAAGCTCTTGCTGGTAATAGTGGCGCCGCCTTAACCTTTAACGACGCTAACGCGGGGCTAAATATATTATCGGCTTTGGATAACAATCCCTACATAATTTCGGCTATCTTATATAAAGATAAACAAATTTTTGCAAGCTTTCCAATAAATACAAATGCAATACCTTTTAGTGAAGTGCTGTTTACCGAAAAAATTCGTTATGAACAGGGTTTTTATTATGCGGTTGCACCGATAGTCGTTAATGGTAAACGCCTAGGCTGGTTGCGTTTACAGTCAAAGTTTGACGCATGGCAACTGATTTGGAAGCAGTTTATTGTCATCTTTACCGGTTTGCTCGTCGCGATTGTGCTGTTAACCCTCTTTATGTCTTATTGGTCGAAAAGGCATATTACCCACCCTCTTAAAGAATTGTCTAAATGGGCAACAAGGGTTTATCAACATAAAGAATTCTCTGCTCGAGCAATAAAACACCGTGACGACGAAATTGGCCAATTAACCGATAGTTTAAATGCGATGTTATGTGAACTATCGAAACAAGAATCAATACTATCTTTAAATATTAGTTTGGAAGATGAAATTTCAGAGCGTAAAAAAACCGAACTAGCACTGATAGCTATGTGTGATAAGGCAGAGCAAGCTAATCGTTCTAAGAGTAATTTTTTAGCAAATATGAGCCATGAAATACGGACACCGATGAATTCAATTATAGGCTTTGTTGATATTGTCTTAGAGGGCGATTTGGATGAAGTCTATCGAGAACATCTATCTACCGTGAGAAAATCTGCCAAAGATTTGCACAATTTATTGAACGATATTCTTGACGTGGCAAAACTTGAAGAGGGTAAAGTTGAATTAGAGCAAACGTCATTCTCTGTAATAGACGTTGTTAATCATGTGGTTAAAACATTCGAGATAAGTGCTAAGAATAAAAATATACAGTTTATAAAACGCATACCACAGAGCTTACCAGAAAGATTTATAGGTGATTCTTTACGTCTTAAGCAAATATTGACCAACCTCATTGGCAACGCCATTAAATTTACCGAGTCGGGCTCAATAACCATAGTCGTTGACCAGCTTGATAGCGGTGAAATTCAATTTGTTATCAGAGATACCGGTATTGGTATCGCTAAAGATAAATTAGCACATATTTTTGAAAACTTTAATCAAGCTGATACCTCTATTAGTCGTAAATATGGCGGAACTGGTCTTGGTACGACCATTTCAAAAAGGTTAGTTCAATTAATGGGGGGAAAGATTTGGCTAGAAAGTGACTTTGGTGTCGGCAGTACTTTTTATTTCACAATATCCATAACACCAACAGATGAAACCCTAGCTGAAGATTATTTTTGCGTAGATACCACGTTACTTACCACTCATAAATCACTGGAAATATTAGTTGCAGAAGATGTTGAGCAAAATGCTAAATTGCTGTGCATCAGGCTTGAAGGACTTGGGCATAAGATAACTTGGGTGGTTAATGGGCTAAAAGCTGTGGAAACATTCCCAAATAAAGCCTTTGATATTGTCTTGATGGATATTCAAATGCCTATTATGGATGGATTACAAGCCACTAAAGAAATTAGAAAACTACCCAATGGCCAAAGTACTCCTATTATAGCTCTTACCGCAAGCGTGCTTCATGAAGACCGTAAGGCTTGTTTTGATGCTGGTATGGACGGATTTGTTAGTAAACCTTTAGATTTTAATGAATTATTTGTTGAAATGGCGAGTTTATTAAACAGGCAGTTTCCCGTCACCGAGCATCTAAACACCAATATTACTGAATTTATTGGTCAAGATGAAATTCCTTACCTTGACATGCAACGCGGCATTAATACATGGGGGAGTGAATTCACCTATATAGAAAACTTAAAACAATTTGCGCAACGACATCACCGCGGCATATTACCTATTAAAGCTGCGATTACCGAGAGTGACTTTGAACAAGGGTTAAGTTTTCTACATGCATTAAAAGGTACGGCAGGCAATTTAGCACTCATCGAACTTTACGGTGAGTTGCAAATTATGAATGATTACTTTAAGTGTAAAAATATCGAAGCAGCACAAGATCATCTGACTATTTTAACACATACCTTTACACGCAGTTTGGCGTTAATCAACGGATTAGTGCAACCCACTAATAGTAGTCAACCTTACCCGGTTATAAGCAACCTTGAAGCTATTGAAAAAATTCAAAATTTACGTGAATTATTCGAGAACTTTCAGCTAGATGACCTGATTTTAAAAAAATTAATTCAGCAATTGCCTCATTTAAACATCCCTGATGAGCTGACCAACAAGTTACGTTGTGCTGTTGCCGACTTTGATTTTGAACGAGGAGTCATTGCGTTAATCGATATTGAATTACTACTGAGCAAGGAGCCAGCAAATGCAGTTAACTTATAATGCTAAAGCGAAAATTTTGGTGGTTGATGATGAACCTAATAACCTACAGGTCATTAATCAAGTGCTAGTGGGAAATTATCAATTGGTGTTTGCTAAAAATGGGCAGCGTGCCATTGAAATTGCAATAGAGCAGCAACCTGATTTAATTTTACTCGACATCATGATGCCAGGAATGGACGGTTATGAAGTCTGTCGAGAATTAAAAAACATTAAAAGTACAGCTCATATCCCTATTATATTTGTTACGGCAATGTCTGAAATGGAAAATGAATGTCAGGGATTTGAAGCAGGGGGCGTCGATTATATTACTAAACCGATATGCCCAGAAATAGTGCGCGTTAGAGTGAAAACCCATTTGTCTTTGGTTGGGGTAAATGAGCTAAAAGAAACTCGAATGCAAATTATTCAGCGGTTAGGGCGAGCCGCCGAATATAAAGATAATGAAACTGGCTTACATGTTATTCGTATGAGCCACTACTCAAAACTAATTGCTATGGCTGCTGGCTTAGATGAGTTTACTCAAGAAACACTTCTTAATGCTGCCCCGATGCATGACATCGGTAAAATTGGTATACCCGATCATATTTTATTAAAGCCAGGAAAATTAGATGCCAAGGAGTGGGCTATTATGAAAACCCATGCCAATATTGGTGCCGACATTATCGGCGAGCATGACTCTCCACTACTGAGTATGGCGCTTAGTATTGCTTTAACTCACCATGAAAAATGGGATGGCTCTGGTTATCCTAATCATCTTAAAGGGCAAGAAATTCCGTTGGTTGGGCGAATCGTTGCTATTGCTGATGTCTTTGATGCGTTAACGTCTGAGCGGCCATATAAAGAAGCATGGCCAGTTGATAAGGCTATTGCTCATATGAATTCAGTTTCGGGGAGTCATTTTGATCCCGATCTTATTAAGCTTTTCAATGCGGTGTTACCGGATATTTTACTTATAAAAAATAAGTGGCCAGAGTTAAAAGCAAGCTCATCACTTATTAACAAAGTATCTTAGTGATTTTGAAATCTCGTTATTTAAGAGACACTATACTCTCAGAAAAAGCATTATTAAGAGAAAAATTTACTGCAAACTAAATGACTAAAAATTAGTGGTTAAGTCGCCATTAGAGTTACGAGCGAAATAATAAAATGGACAGGCTTTGTTCCTGAAGATTCTTAATAAAAAATCTTCAGGTCAAACCCTTTATAAAAGGATGAATATTTATGATTTTACTGATATTGACAAGGTTGGTGACCACTTGTTTAATTTAAGTCATCGAGTGAATAAACCGATTTCGTTGTCTAGAAGTATTCTAGATGTGATGCCTATCCCTGTAGCAATATTTGATGTTGATGGTAAGTTACTCCATGTGAACATTCAATTTTCACTATGGTTTACCCCTAACACTGCCGAGCTTAAAAATCTTGAGCAGGTATCAATGTTAATCAATGAGTTAATGTCTAATGAGCTGCAATTAATATTGTCAGATGTGATGATAAAGAATCAAAGTCGATACATCAGAGAAATAGCGATTAGAACTAACATTAAGGGCCACAAAACCTGTAAAACATCTTTTACCAGTATCGTGTTTAATGATAAAAATAATGGCGTGATTATGTTTTTTGAAGACAAAGACCGCGACACTGAAAATATGGCACTTTATAAGGAGCAGGCTCAATTAGACCAACTTACAGATACCCTAAATAGGTTTGGCTTCTATGAGGCATTCAATAGGGTAACTCATCAATGTCTTAATCATAAATTTCTCTATGCAGTTATGATTGCTGACATCGATAAATTAAAATCATTGAATGATGTTAAAGGTCATCTATATGGTGATATGGTGATAAAAAACACGGCGAAAGGGCTATTAAAAGAACTGAGAACAGAAGACATTTTGGCGCGATGGGGTGAGACGAATTTATCATTGTCTTGACTAATATATTTTCTGAAAATCATGTGACTAAACTTGCTGAACGACTAGCTAAAGGGGTTGATGAGTATAGTCTGGCGAAAAACACACCTACTTCCATTTCTTATGGTCTCGCTGTCTGGAAAACACATGGCGAATCACTAGAAGACTTAATTGATCACGCTGACCGCATGATGTATCGGCAAAAACAGCTTAAATAACGAGTAAAAATTATTGTTGTTATGAACGCTTTAAACTTTATTCTATATTTTTACTAAAATTGATGATAAATCCCTTGCCTATAAACCAGCATAATATTTACTATTATTATGCTGGTTTATAGGCAAGGGTGATTTGTGTTATGATATGAATTGCTTTAGAAATCAAAGCAGAGTAATTATCTAAATTGCTCAAACAAACGCAAACAGTTGACTGGCGTTTGAAGTTTTCAATTTTAGTCAACAATTTATCGTTCGTTCGATAGGCGTTATACATTTATCAAATTCTAAAAATTAGGGAATTACATGACTGATATAGATATTGGCATAAATAAAGAAAATAGAACGGAAATATCAGACGGTTTAAAACGACTTTTAGCCGACTCTTATACGCTATATTTGCAAACACATAATTTTCATTGGAATGTAACCGGTTTACAATTTCGTGAGTTACATTTGATGTTTGAAGAACATTATACCGAATTAGCAATTGCTGTTGATGACATCGCTGAACGTATTAGAACCCTAGATGTACCTGCACCAGGAACCTATAAAGAGTTTTCAAAATTAAGCTCTATTAAAGAGGTTGACGGTGTACCAAGTTCTGCACAGATGGTTGAGTTACTTACCAAAGGGCACGAACAAGTCATTAAAACATCGCGTGAAGTTTTAAAAATTGCACAAGCTGCTGATGATGAATCAACCGCTTCGTTAGTGTCTGATCGTATGCGTATACACGAGAAAACAGCGTGGATGTTAAGAGCGACTAAAGAATCATAATAAGTTAATTAAACGGAAAATAACGGTTGGATATCGCACCCCTCTTATTTTCCGTTTTTAGCGCCTACCTTACAAAATACTCCGACTAGCCCTTAAAAATACTCTATAAATAACGCTTCTAATTGGCCCAGTAGCTTATTTGATGGCTTGCACCCATAAGCTTTTCAAATTAATCTAGCACCCTAACTTACATTATTGGAGAGATTTGTTATTAGTGAACTCAGCTCCTTAGACTTGATACAGTCTAAACAATGGTTGTCAGCTTGGCAAAGAAACGCACTTAGCGAAATTATCAAGGTTAGTTTTGCTGATATAGATGCAGAAGATTATCTGCTAAAATATTTTGATAGCCCTGAGCCCAACCAGAGGAAGCTGCGACTTTACTTCAATAATGAGCAAATCGTAGGCTATTGCTTACTCACCTTCACGGACAGTGCAAATTATACGGTAATTAAGGCTTCTGCTGCATTTCTTCCACAATATCGAAAGGGGAGTAATACTTTTTTATTTTCAATTAAAGAGAGCTTTAAAAGCTGGTTACAAAGACCCTGGCGCAAACACTATTATGCCGATACTATGCTCAGCCCTGCTATGTATCGAGCAATTGCCAAGAATACCGCCATTGTTTGGCCACATTTTGGGCAATCTGCACCCAAGGAATTGTTTACGCGTTTTAATCCAAACGGAAAAAACAGTAATGAAAATCAGTTGCGTTGTTTAGTTTCAGTCAATCGAAGCAGTAATTATAGCGAGCAGGAGTTGGAAATGTTGCGCTGTAGCGACAAAGCAGAAATTCAATATTATTGTCAGCTCAACCCTGACTTTGATAAAGGGATAGCGCTCTTTGTTATTATTCCAATAAATTTACAGCAGTTCGTGCAGACGACAATTAAATATCTAATGAAGTAAAATCGTATGCGCCAACAAAATAGTAGCGATTGAATAAATTAAGAATTTTGTGATAAAACCATGAATAAACAAGGGTAATATAGCCTAAATAATGATTTTACTCATTTAGTTGAGGCGTTTTACTGAACTGAAAGAGCCCAGGTATTAACTGGGCTTTTATGTGAATAACGATTATTTATTCTTTAAAAATATCGTTTAACATTCCAGCAAGACGGAAGCCTGCTTTGGCTATTTGCTCATTTAATATCGGAGTGTTTTTATACGCATACTGGTAACTTAATTCTTTATCTTCAGGGAAGTCATAGACTGTTTCTCTGTTCGATTTAGATTCTTTAGCCCAATCAAGATAAACGGTATCTTGCCATAGGTTAATGGTGTCAGGCGTTTGATTATTTAAAAAGTTAGCATATTCGGTATAAGAAAGTTTTTGATGCTCAATTATTGACGAATCCCACACAGCATGAAGTTTTGTTGGTTTTCCAAACCATTTTACGGTTATTTTATTACCGCCAAGGTCATCTCTGCGTCCAACATGAAGCGGTTGGTGAATATCGCCAACAAAGTGAATATAGAAAGCTAGTGCTTGCCATTTCTCTTCTTTGGTGATTTTTTTATCGCGAAGTTTTTTTTCAAAATCAGCTAAAGCTTTTAATATGTCGCCATCTTCATTTCTTTTTAGCCCCTTAAATACTTCGTCATCATCAATAGAAATATAATGCCAAGGCTTAGCATAATCCCATTTTTTATCTGAACGTATGTTATCAGGCCAATTAGCCATTTGAGCTAATGGTGCACCATCGGTTAGCTGCATTAGCGCCTTTTTGGCCGAAGGTTCTAAGTTATCTTCTGCTATTTTAGCAACCATACGATGCCCATTAGGGCCAAGTGCTAATGCTGATTTAATCGGCAAGTGTGCGAGTGTAATGACCATAACAGCCATCAAACTTTTATTTATCATCTACATAATCCTTGTTTTAGTGTTTTCTTATCTGCAGTAAACTATTTTATATCTAAGTATGAGTAAGCTTGGTAGAGCAGTAAAGAACTTTATTACTTGGAGAGGTTTTGCTGGCAGTTGCGAGATGCGAGTTGCATTAATTTATCATTAATGCAACTCATTCTGCTAACAAGAAGGTGAGTTGTAACCTACTTATTAAGTCTTCTTAACGATAATAGAGCAAGTCCTGTAAGTAAAAAGTAAAAAGTACCACCACTGGTGTCTTCCTTTGCTATTACTTCAGCGGCGACATTAATAGTAACAGCGGCTGAACTTGTTTTACCTTGATCATCAGTAACAGTCACGTTAAATATTAGGCTTTCATCTTTACCAACTTTCGGTGCAACAAAAGTAATGGTAGCTGTGTCATAAACAGCAATATCAGCAACTTTACCGCTAGTTTGTGTCCAAACATAGCTAGCAATACTACCATCACTATCTGCAGCCGTTGCGGTTAGTGTTACGTTAGCAGCTGAAGCAACTGATTGTTCATCACCAGCTGAAACGGTTGGTGCTGCATTAGCATCACCACCATCACTAGCAGCACCACAAGCTGAAGCATAAAGACTATCGACCCATTCAGGGTGATCGATAAAAGGATTACGGTTGCCTTGAAACTCATAGATAGTGTGGTTACGGTTTATTTCAAAGGTATCTATGGGGTCTTGTGAATGCCAATCAAACAAGGTACACAATTTACCTAGTTTGCCAGTACCATCACTCAATTTGCTCGTTGCTGTACCAACAGTATCAACTAAAATTAAATCAGGCATGGTACTTTCTGTACCTGCATCGTAACGTACATCCATATAAAACATCATACGGGCAACATCACCTTTAACGTCATCTCTTGGTTCCCAAGTATCTGCTGTGCTTCTGTTTTCAGGCGCTTCAGTATTAGCGGTACCACCAATATCAAAATCACGATTACCACGGTCACTATTCATCGATATATCAGTAGGGCGCAAATGATGAATATCGGTATAACCTAATTGGTTAGTCTCTGGAAAACCATGTGATTTAGCCCATGTATGCTCTCGATTCCAAAAATCCTGGTTACTTGAAGCAGAACCACTACCGTTATCTGCTTTGGCAATTGAACGTCCTGAATAGAGTAAAATTATGTTATCAGCATTTGTAGCATCTTCATCGGTACTGGTTAGCGCGGTCCATACTTCTGAGTAGGTTAGCTGTTTATGATTAACACTGATATCCGCTGTGATTGCTGCACGTAAACCGGCGGCTTCTGCAGCGTTTGCTTGGCTATAATAAGTGGCTTCGACATAAGTCGTTCGGTCAGCTATTTTTGCTAAATCAGGGCAGTTTGTACAAATTCCTGTAGCAGGTGTTGATCCATCACCAGTAGGCGTTCCAGCAGTAGGTAAAGCTTGTGAACCATCACAAGTTACTTCGCCACTACAGCCTAAACCATCAGCAGTATCTTTAGCAAAAGTAGCCCATTGTGTTGCTGGATCAAAAGCATCATCAGCAGTGGTATCACCTTCGGTAACCGAGTTTAGGCGACGTAAGGTATGATCTTTTGTTGAAAAATCACCGGTACCCCAATTGCTACCTGGGTCAACACCAAATTGGCCAAAGCTATCAACAATACCGGTATTGTTAATAAGTAAAATAGCATCATCACCATTAAAGTAAGTTACGCTTGTGTCTTCAATACCTTGAGGAGCATCAAATTTAAATAGCTCAGTTGCCGCCTGATTATAAACAACAATACTAGAGCCAGGTACAAGTAAACCTTGCAATAATAGCTCATTTGGTGAATCTGTCTTGCCATTTGCATAAAGCTCTAGTTTATAACCATCTACCGCTAAATCTACATCTGCAGTACCTAAGTTAGATATTTCAATGGCTTTATTACTGCCACCGCCTTCAACATACTCAGTGATAATAACAATGCCTTGGCCAGTGGATGCGCCGCCTTCAGTCGGTAAGGGTTGATTGCCATCACAGGCTGCTATACCAGAACATCCTAAACCGTCTGAGGTGTCTTTTGGAAAGGTTGCCCATTGTGTCGCGGGGTCAAAAGCATCGTCAGAGGTAGTATCACCTTCAGTGACTGATGTTAAGCGGCGTAAAGTATGATCTTTAGTAGAAAAATCACCTTCACCCCAGTTACTGCCTGGGTCTGTTCCTAATTGTCCAAAACTGTCAACAACGCCATTAGCGTTTGAAAGTAATAGGGCATCATCACCATTAAAGTAAGTGGCACTTGAATCTTCAAGGCCTTGAGGAGCATCAAATTTAAATTCGGCAGTGGCATCCTTGTTATAAACAACAATGCTCGAGCCTGGAACTAATACGCCTTGCAATGATATACCGTTAGTTGTTTCTGTTTTACCGTTAGAATAAAGGTCGAGTTTATAACCTTCCGCGGCTAAGTCGACATTTTCGCTGCCAAGATTAGAAATCTCAATGGCTTTATTACTACCTCCACCTTCAATATATTCAGTGATCACAACATTAGCATGACTAGAAAGCACGCTAAGGCCGAGTACCGCTGTTAACATTTGTATTTTCATAATTTTCCTTTAGGTTGTTTGCTCAATGGTATTGAGTCTCTTCGTTAGTATTATTCAGTCATTAATGACCATTAGTGAATCTTAGTTAATTGCCTTCAAGCACCAAAAATAGCTGCTTAGCTATGTCGGTATTAGTTTGATGACGGTTTAAGGCTTTAGCACCATTCCCGGTGGCAAAGACTTGTACGTCAATACCGGTATGGCCACTAGAAGTCCAACCGGTATTAGTTCTTGCATCAATTAATAATTTAATTTGCTCATAGATAGATTTTTCATCGCTGCGATCAATAAACAAATTAGCTTCTTGGTCGGTAATAATAAAGCCGAGTGCGTCTGTTAATTGCTGAGCAGAAATAGCTGTGTTTTGATGCGCTAATTTTGTTGCAATACTTTTAGGTGATACGGATAGGTTTTTTAAAAATTCAGGCTGCCAACGATAATCGCCATTAGCACCAAGGGTTAAGCCACCAGTACTATGATCTGCCGTGGCAACTAATAAGGTGTCATGACGATTTTCTACATAGTTATTCAACCAAGTAAGTGTTTCGGCTAAATCTTGCATTTCAGCCATAGCAGCAGCAATATCATTACTATGACCCGCCCAGTCTATTTGACTTGCTTCAACAAGTAGTACATAACCTTGATTATTTTCTAAATGTCGTACACCAGCTTTAGCCATTGCCAGTAGATGGTTTTCATTTTTATTGTCAAGTGTCCAAGGTAGTCCGACTTCAGCAAATAAACCCAATACCGATTGTTGTTTATTAAGCGAAGTAAGTTTTGATAAGTCATCAATATATTGAAAACCTGCCTGCTTGAATTCGCTGACTAAGTCTCTGTCTGGGCGAATAAAATATTTGCTACCACCGCCGAGCATTAAATCAGCCTTAAAGTGACCGTTAATTTTTTCGTCAAAGTAACTGTCAGCGATTTCATTATAATTTTTGCGACTTTCATTGTGAGAAAAATAAGCAGCAGGAGTTGCATGGTTGATTTGGGAGGTAACCACTAAGCCCGTTTTCTTACCTAATTGTTTTGCTCGCTCCATTAGCGTTAATAATGGTTTTTTATTTACATCAACGCCAATCGCACCATTATAGGTTTTATAACCGGTAGATAATGCAGTAGCGGCTGCGGCAGAATCGGTAACGTAACCTTGGCTATTAACCGGATAAGTACTGGCCATGCCTGTTAGCAGTTCATCAAAAATAGTTGTTTCTACCCGTGGCGTATTTATATTATCCATATAATAACGATAACCCGTGGTATAAGCGGGTCCCATTCCATCGCCAATAACCATGATAATATTTTTAGCCTGCTTATCTTTGGCTGTTAAAGTTAAATCAGCCCAAACCAAACGATGATCAGATGAAGCGGAGCGGGTTTCAATTAAGCGATAGAGTGGGCTGTCTTTCTTTGGCCAAAAAACACCATTATTTTGTAAGTTAATGCCAAGGCGAGAAGGTAAAACATAGTCTGCTTGCATACCCCAACCAGCGGTATGATTAGCAGCAAAAGGGCTGTTACTGTTTTTTATCCCTGCGACACTAGCAGGTGTCATATCATTGTTAATATAAGGACTAGCTAAAAGGTTACTAATACCTTCTTTGCGGGCAGCACCTTCATCTTTAGAGGCGTTTTGATCACCCAAAATAACAAAGCGGCTATCTAATGTTAAGCCACCTTTACCACCTTGGTCATCGTAAATATAATTGCCTTTGTTGGGGGTAATATAGTCTTGCCAAAAGCGTATTTCGTCATGGTTTCTAGCGCCATTACGGTCTTCTTCACCGTCGAAAACCGGTGGTGTAGGGTGGCTTGCTAGTATATGAACAAGTTTACCTTGGACATTAATCGGAATATCCCAGTGCGATTTAGACGATAAACGCAGCATTTGCCATTCTTGTTCGTTATACCAGTGTTCTTTCGTACTTGGATTGATTGGCACTATGGCATTGGGCATATCTTTCCAAAGGAAATGTTGGAAAGTTCTAATATTATCCTCAACAATTGGATATTTAGATAGCACCAACATACCAAAATGACCTGGGAAGTGGCCATAACCTTGAGCGTCGCCAAGGTTATTAGTTTTTTTACCGTTATTGTCCAAATCAAAAGGTGTGCTTACACCGGTATTTACCGGTGCAAAATAATAATAAGGGTAATCAATGGCGGCTGTTCCCTGTTGTGATTTACCTAAATATTGCTTTAAAAATATTTCAACGCCTTGTTTTGGATCGGCAATATAGTCAAATTCATTAAGGAGAATAATATCAGGGCGGTTACGTTGAATAATTTCAGCAATATTCTTAATTTGTTGACGATCGTCTTTAAGAGCAGCGATAAGTTCAACACCTGACCCTATTTTATTGTTAGGTAGGTAATTAGTTGCGTCCATGCTGACATTAAATGTTGCTACTCTAATGTGAGGTTGTTGGTCTATTGCAGGTTGAATAACGGATGCTTGAGTGACAAAAACAGCTAATAAAAGCGGTAAAGCTAGCTGAATAAAATTAATTTTCAGCGGTTTATAGGTCTTTTTATGTTTAATTTTAGTCAGTAATTGTATTTTAAATTTCATATATTTATCACAATTTCATGTACTTATATTAGTAGGTGAATAAGTCATTAATCAAACATAACTTGTCACTTGTGTCAGGTTATGTTTAGAATGTAAAATAAATTAACCATATGGTCAAGTTTTCTTTGTCCATGAGTATAAACAGATAAAATGTTAAGGAATAGTAGAATGTTTAGAGATATTCCCTTTATTGATTTACACCGCCATTTAGACGGCAATATAAGAGCAAAAACAATTCTGGCATTAGGACAACAGCATGGTATCGAATTACCCGCAGATAATTTGACTGATTTATTACAGCATGTACAAATTCAAGGTAAAGAAAGTAACTTAGTCTCTTTTTTACAAAAACTTGATTATGGCGTTAGCGTGTTAGCTAATTTAGAGGCATGTAAACGTATCGCTTATGAAAACGTTGAAGACGCTTTTTTGCAAGGGCTTGATTATGCTGAATTAAGATTCTCTCCTTATTATATGGCTATGGAACATAAGCTCAACGTCACCGACGTGGTTGCTGCAGTGGTCGACGGCGTAAAGTTAGCGCAAAAAGATTTTCCTGTCCAAATTAACCTTATTGGTATTTTAAGTCGTACCTTTGGTGTTAATGCCTGTTTTGAGGAGTTACATGCCTTACTTGCACACAAAAATGAACTTGTCGCGGTCGATTTAGCTGGAGATGAGTTAGGCAAGCCAGGCCAACTCTTTGTTGAACACTTTGCTTTGGTTAATAAAGCCGGCTTACAGGTGACTATTCATGCCGGTGAAGCGGATGGAGCATCGAGTATCTATCAGGCTATCAATGAATTACATGCAACCCGCATTGGCCATGGTACTCACGCTGTGGGTGATGAAAAATTAATGGATTATATGTATCAGCATAATATCGCCATTGAATCATGTTTAACGTCAAATTATCAAACAGGGACAGTCAAAAATATCAGTCAGCATCCCGTTAAAACATTTCTTGATAGAGGTTTACTTGTTTGCCTCAACAGTGACGATCCTGCTGTGCAGGGGTGTGACATAAAATATGAATATCAGCATGCGGCACTTGAAGCGGGGCTTAGTCAAGCCCAGTGTCGTACATTGCAAGATAACGCGTTAAAAATGGCTTTCTTATCTGACCATGAAAAGCGACTCTTAAGACAGACAGCAATGAAGAGGGGTTGAGAAGTGTCATAACATAAACGCTAATATTACGGTGTTTATTTGTTGGAGTTGGCTGTGCTAAAGCCTTTAGCAATCTAACTTTGACCAACTAGGTATGACTTATCGCAGATAGTGCAGCAGTCTTACTAACAATCATAAGTAGTTGATATAGTGATTTAAGTTATCTTGATTGCCGTCAATAGCACTATAAAAATTAATTTTTTTTGGTAAATAACAGCAATACATTAAAGTTTTAACCTCGTTGTTATGACCTGTCTATAGATTCAATTTATCAGCTAAATTGCTAGTGGCATCATCATTAATATTATCGATAAATATTGCTGTTGTAGTATCCGAGTAATTGGTGGTTATTCGATAATATCCTATTGACCTAAGTAGAATCTTAGTTTAGATTAAAAACCTGACTATATAGTCAGGTTTTTAATATCAATACTCAAAATAAATAAAATGCTGTATTTGGTCTTAGTCTCCATTGTCATCAAAATAATAATAAAATCAAAATAACAGGGAATAACATGGATACGAATATACTACGCAGCATTTTGGGGATTTTTGTCCTTTTAGCTATTGCCTATTTCGCCTCGTCAGATAGAAAGAACATTAATTGGCGAACGATTATTGGTGCACTAGTGTTACAAATATCTCTGGGTGCTTTTGTGTTATATATCCCCGCAGGTAAAGATATCTTGTTGAGTGTTGCTAGCGGTGTATCTAATGTTATTGGCTATGCCAATGACGGTATTAGCTTTATATTTGGCGAACAAATAGGTGAAAAAAGCTTAGGCTTTATGTTCGCTTTCCATGTCTTACCCGTCATCGTCTTTTTCTCGGCGTTGATTGCCGTGCTTTATTATATTGGTGTAATGGAGTTGGTAATTAAGTTTATTGGTGGTGGTTTGCAAAAACTTCTTAAAACCAGTCAAGCTGAATCTATGTCAGCGACCGCAAATATTTTTGTTGGTCAAACCGAAGCGCCTTTAGTGATAAAACCTTTTTTGCCTAAGATGACCCGCTCTGAACTTTTTGCGGTAATGGTGGGTGGCTTAGCATCGGTAGCAGGCTCGGTAGTCGCCGGTTACGCTGGTATTGGTATTGATTTAAAATACCTCATCGCTGCTAGCTTTATGGCTGCCCCTGGCGGCTTGCTTATGGCAAAAATGTTAGTGCCTGAAACTGAACAGCCGAACGACAATTTAGACGATATGAAAAGCGATGTTAAAGAGGCCGTTAATGTTATTGATGCAGCCGCCACCGGAGCATCTAATGGCATGATGCTCGCGCTAAATGTTGGTGCTATGTTATTAGCATTTGTTGCTCTACTGGCGATGGTAAACGGTTTGCTAGGTGGCTTTGGAGAATGGTTCGGCCTACAAAACCTAAGCTTACAACTGATTTTAGGTTATATTTTTCAACCGGTCGCTTATCTTATTGGGATCCCTTGGCATGAAGCAAACATGGCTGGGAGTTTCCTTGGTCAAAAAATTATCATCAATGAATTCGTCGCCTATCTAGATTTTATTACTGTTGCTGATCAATTAAGTGCCAGAACCCAAGCCATTATCACCTTTGCACTTTGTGGTTTTGCTAACTTATCTTCCGTGGCTATTTTATTGGGCGGCATGGGTAACATGGCACCTTCTCGTCGCCCCGATATTGCTAAGCTTGGCATGAAAGCGGTTCTCGCTGGGGCTATGGCTAACCTGATGAGCGCAACTATTGCGGGAATTTTTATCTAATTTACCTCATTAATTTAAACGAATAAACAAACGAATAAACAGAAACTTTTTAACAGGAATTATTATGCAAGCACAACTATCTCAACTAGAACAATTAAAAACCATGACAACTGTCGTTGCTGATACGGGGGATATTGAAGCCATAGCAAAATTTTCACCAATGGATGCGACGACTAATCCTTCATTATTATTAAAAGCTGCTGCTATACCTGCTTATCAAAACTTACTGACAGAAGCTGTTAATTGGGCAAAAAGTCAGACTAAAGACAAGGCCATTGAAGTCAGTCTTGCGGCTGATAAATTATCAGTATTAATTGGCTTAGAAATTTTAGCGATTGTACCCGGTCGTATTTCTACTGAAGTTGATGCACGTTTATCTTTTGATAAAGAAGCAAGTATTGTTAAGGCTCGTCAACTTATCGCTATGTATCAAGAAGCCGGTGTTGGTAAAGAACGTATTTTGATAAAAATGGCGTCAACTTGGGAAGGTATTCAAGCGGCTAAACAACTTGAGCAAGAGGGGATTCAATGTAATTTAACCTTGTTATTTAGTTTTGCTCAAGCAAAAGCTTGTGCTGAAGCACAAGTGTATTTAATTTCACCCTTTGTTGGTCGAATTCTTGATTGGCACAAAAAAGATACTGGTCGTGATAGCTATTTAGCCAATGAAGATCCTGGGGTGATTTCTGTTACAGAAATTTTTAATTATTACAAACAGCATGACTACAATACTGTGGTGATGGGCGCAAGTTTTCGTAATATCGATGAAGTTATCGCCCTTGCTGGCTGTGACAGATTAACGATCAGTCCACCATTAATGAGTGAATTATCAGATAATTATCAAGGTATAACGCAGCAATTAATGCCTGCAACTCGTGTTCAAGATAAACCCGTAGCATTAACTGAAGCTGAGTTTCGCTGGGAAATGAATCAAGATGCGATGGCAACAGAAAAACTAGCAGAAGGTATTCGTAACTTTGCCATTGACCAGTGCAAGCTCGAAGTACAACTAAGCCAATTATTTTAAGATAACTTTAGGAAACCCTTCATGCTAATGGATACTTTTAACGACACTTTAGGACAACACTCATGTTAATGGATACTTTTAACGATAAGTGGCGAGAACTTCAACAACACTTGCTTGAGATAAAAAGTAGCCATTTGCGTGACTTGTTTGCCAGTGATCCACTACGAGCAGAAAATTTATCGGTTAGTGCTTGTCGCTTAAATTTAGATTATTCAAAAAATCGTATTACTGAGAAAACGCGCGCTTTGTTAATCGAGTTAGCCGAATCAGCGCAATTAGCTGAAAAAAGAGAGGCGATGTTCGCTGGTGCGCCGATTAATAATACTGAGAACAGATCGGTATTACACACAGCTTTGCGACAACAAGACAGTACACCTGTACTTGTTGACGGTGTTGATATTATACCTCAAATCAAAGCGGTGCGCCTTAAGGTAGAAGCAGTCGTTAACCAAGTGCGTGACAAGAGATGGTTAGGTTATAGTGGTAAATCTATTACTGATGTCTTAAATCTAGGTATTGGTGGCTCTTTCTTAGGGCCTAAAATAGTGACTACTGCATTAAAACCTTATGTTGAAGGTGGGCCTAAACAGCATTTTGTGGCCAATATAGATGGAAATCATCTACATGATGTTTTAACTCATTTAAACCCTGAAACAACCTTGGTGTTGATCGCATCAAAGTCTTTTAATACTCAGGAAACTCTGACGAATGCCGAGTCTACTCGCCAATGGTTTTATGACTATGGTGTTACGTTTGAGCAGCTAAACCGACACTTTATTGCCATATCATCCAATGTAACTAAAGCGGTCGAATTTGGTATTAATGGTGACAATGTTTTTCCGATGTGGGATTGGGTTGGGGGACGATATTCATTATGGTCAGCTATTGGCATGCCTATTGCGATGGCAATAGGTAATCAAGGATTTACTGAATTACTAAAAGGTGCTGCCGATCTTGATAAGCATTTTAAAGAGGCACCGCTTGAGCAAAACTTACCGGTACTCATGGGGATGTTAGGGGTGTGGAACCATAACTTTTTTGGTTGTCAAACTCATGCTTTATTACCATACAGTCATTATTTACGTGGTTTTCCTGCGTATGTACAACAGATGGACATGGAGTCTAACGGTAAAAGCTGCCAGCTTAATAATGAAATTGTCAGCAGTACTACCGGTCCGGTTATTTGGGGCGCAGAAGGCACGAATGGTCAACATGCTTTTCATCAGTTATTACATCAAGGTACGTCAGTAGTACCGGTTGATTTTATTCAGCCATTAGTTGCTGAACATAATATGAACGGTCACCAAGATATGCTCGTTGCCAATTGTTTTGCACAAAGTAAAACGCTAATGCAAGGTAAAACACATCAACAAGCCTATGATGAACTTGTCGCTTCAGGTATGGAAGAAGCATTAGCCAAAGTGATTGCCAAACATAAAGAAATGCCAGGGAATCGACCATCGAATACCTTGACCTTTGACCGATTAACACCATACCAACTTGGGACGCTAATTGCTTTATATGAGCATAAAGTCTTTGTTCAAGGGGTTATTTGGAACTTAAATTCCTTCGACCAATGGGGGGTCGAGCTTGGGAAAATATTAGGTGATGATATATTATCTCGCATTGGACAGCCTAATAATACTGAACTTTCAGACAGTTCGACAGAATTACTCCTTGCGCAATACCGAGATGCTAATAAATCATTGATGTAACATTAGGCCTTCTTTAAATACTCAATAAAAATCAATGATTAATAACCGAGTAAGACTATGTATCAATAATAGTTTACTCGGTTTTTTTATTTAATCTGTTGATATCAGGCAGTGTTGTTAAATCTGTTGGCAAATTGAAAAGCCAATTTATTGTTAGTAAATACGTTTATCAAGGGACCAACTAGGGTCCTTGAGTTAAGGCTTCAATGATTAAAACTTTAGTTCGTCTAAAAAAGACTGACCATAATCCATTGCGTCTAAGGTAAATAAACTGGCTAAAGTTTGTCCCAAATCGGCAAAACTATTGCGTTGGCCTAAGTTTATCGAATGGATATGATTGTGATAAGCGATAACTGGCACGAATTCACGCGTATGATCATTGCCTGGCCAAGTAGGATCACAACCGTGATCAGCGGTTAATAGCAGTAAGTCATCATCAGCCATTTGATCTAAAAACTCCGCTAAACGCTCATCGAAATATTCTAACGCTTCGCCAAACCCGACAGGGTCACGTCGATGACCAAAGTCTTGATCAAAATTAACTAGATTGGTAAAAATAATACTCTTATCTGCTGCGGTTTTCATATGTGCGAGCGTTGCATCTAATAACGCAGGTAGTCCGGTTGCTTTGGTTTTGATACTAATACCCTGATGCGCAAAAATATCGGCAATTTTACCGACACTTATCACCGTACCATCGGCTTGCGTTAATTTTTCTAATACGGTGGTCGCTGGAGGTAATACTGAATAATCTCTGCGATTACCTGTTCGCTCAAAATCGGCAGGAATCTCACCAATAAAAGGGCGAGCGATCACACGTCCTATATTTAACGGATCGAGTATTACCCGCACTTGTTGACAATATTTATAAAGATTATCTAAGCCAAAGTGTTGTTCATGGGCGGCAACTTGGAAAACACTGTCGCCTGAGGTGTAACAAATAGGTAAACCTGTTTTTATATGTTGTTCGCCTAAATTAGCGATAATATCGGTACCAGAGGCATGGCAATTTCCTAACATATCAGCATAACCTGTGGCTTGGTTTATTTGTGCCATCAGTTCTGCTGAGAAGCTATTTTTCTTATCAGTAAAGTAAGTCCAATCAAATAAAACCGGCACTCCTGCCATTTCCCAGTGACCACTAGGGGTATCCTTACCAGTACTTATTTCAGCAGCGTAACCATAAGCCCCTTTCGTTGGCTTAACGGGTTCAACACAAAGCGTGCGACCTGACGCTTGTTGACAAGCCTTAACTAAGCCCAGTTTACTTAAATGAGGAAGCTTTAAAGGGCGTCCTTTAATTTCTTGAAATTTTTCAGCTAAATTTGCAAAGGTGTTGGCGTTAACATCACCAAAAGCTTCTGCATCAGGGGCATGACCTAAGCCAAAACCGTCAATGACCAAAATAATTGCTCTCGACATAATTGTTCTCATTTTATAAATTTATTTAAAGAAGGGGATAAAAAGTTAAGGCGACTTTACAGTCGCCTTAATAATGGATTCATCTCAGTTGAGTATCAATAATTAGGTAATGAGTTGATGTATCACAGGTTCAACAATAACTGGCGCTACTGAAATTTCAACCGCACTTAAGTATTGTTTAATCGCTTGAGTTGCTTGAGCGTCATCTTTGGCATGAACAATAGCAATGATGTCACCTTCAGCGACTTTCGTGCCTTTTGGCTTAATATCACTAAAGCCGACACTGTAATCTAAGCTTTGATTATGGTCGACACGACCACCACCCATTTCTACTAATGCCATACCTATAGCACGAGTATCCATAATGCCAATGTAACCAGCTTTTGAGGCGACGATGTTTTTAGTCATATTAGCTTTAGGCAGTAAACTTTCACTGTGAGTTAATAAATCAGCTGGGCCACCCATCGCGGTGATCATTTTGCCAAATATTTCAGCGGCTTTACCTGATGTTAATGCCTCTTCGGCCAACGTTGTTGCTTGTTCAATATCACTGGCTATTTTACTGGTTAATAACATTCGAGCAGCAAGGGCTATGGTGACTTCATGCAACCTTGGTTCACGATATTTTCCAGTCAAATAATCTATAGTTTCTTGTATTTCAAGCGCATTACCCACTGTGGTTCCTAGCGGTTGATTCATATCAGTGATTAATGCTTGTGTCGGTGTTCCTGCGCCATTGGCGACCGACACAATTGAATGAGCTAATGCTTGAGCTGATTCAATATCGGCCATCATCGCGCCATTGCCTACTTTTACATCCATGACTAAAGACTCGAGGCCAGCTGCTAATTTTTTTGATAAAATAGAAGCAGTGATCAATGGGATGGATTCTACTGTGCTCGTTACGTCACGAATTGAATAAAGACGTTTGTCGGCTGGTGCTAAATCTTTGGTTTGTGAAATAATTGCTGTGCCTTGCTCTTTAACTGTTGCTTGGAACTCTGCAAGGCTAGGGCGAACATTAAAACCAGGGATGGCCTCTAATTTATCAACCGTACCACCAGTATGACCTAAACCTTGTCCTGCAATCATTGGCACATTAGCCCCACATGCCGCGACTATTGGTGCTAGCATTAAGCTTACTTTATCACCTACACCACCCGTTGAATGTTTATCTACAATGGGTTTGTTTAATTTATTATGCCAATCAACAACCGTACCCGAGTCACGCATAGCCATGGTTAGATGAACAACTTCATCGGTTGTCATGCCATTAAGCCAAATAGCCATAGCCATAGAGCCAACTTGTGCATCGGTGAAATCACCTGTTTTAAGACCGTCAACAAAGCATTGAATTTCATCTACAGTTAAAGCTTGTTTATTACGTTTTTGACGAATGATATTTTGAGGTAAGTGCATAGTGATCCCTTTAGATAATAATTGAGTTGAAAAGCATTAGGTAACAATTATGTAAACGTCCATGCTTTTTAATTTGTTAATTTGTTAATTGGTTGCTAATAGCATAGCTATGTATTGCTTTTATTTAGTATTATAGTTGAGCCATAACTAGCTGTTTAATACATTTAATAGCCATATATTGTGTTTTCCTGACTCATGTGTCAAGATCTAATCGTGTTTTTCTGACCAATTGGTCAGATTATTATACTATGCCCGTTGTTTTACTAAAAGAGTATTGTCATGTCCCTGTTAGAAGCCTTTGGTTATGTTGCAAGTGTGCTAATTGCCTTATCGTTAATGATGTCTAATATCAAACGATTGCGTTGGATAAATTTATTTGGTGCTGCTGCCTTTAGCGTTTACGGGTACTTTATTGATGCCTACCCTGTTTTTATTTTAAACGGTTGGATAGCTTTGGTTGATGTATACTATTTAATTCGTATTTATCAAGAAAAAGATCAATTTGATTTAATTAAATTAAAATCAGTGGAATCATCTTTTTTCAACTTGTTAAAGGAACGTTACGGTAAAGATATCATTGGCTTATGTAAAAACTTTCAGTGGCAGCAACTTGATGATGCCGTGGTATTGTTATTGTTTAGGAACATGAAACCCGTAGGATTATTTGCTTATCGGGAGTTAGATGAGGACGGTAAGGTTGAAGTGCTACTCGACTATATCATTCCCGAAGACCGAGATTTTAAAGCAGCCAAATTTATGTTCTCTGCTGAACAAAATCAACTAAGACAAGAAGGTATTAAACATTTAATCGTCGAGCCATCAGATGATGCTCATGAACTTTACTTGAGACGGGTTGGCTTTACCAAAAAGGCTGATCATTACGAATTATTAATCAATTGAGTGTACTGAAGACTGCAAGCAGATAAATACCGGGTTTAAAAGGGCAAGCTATAAAATCCCGCCATCACCTTAAATGAAGTGGCGGGGTGTTCGCTATTAGCGCGTTAGTTCTTTTTTGAATCTTCTAAATCTTTAATCTGCACGGCTATTTTTTCTGCTTCAGCAGTGATCATCGAATATGACTTTATATCTCCATTTCTTTGCGAAAACATCGCTTGTTCAAGCTTAGCTTCATAGAGTTTATTTAATTTTTTTATCGGGTCTTTTTTAAATATTCCAAACATTTTATTTACCATTGAGTTGGTTACTGTTAGTTATACGTATACAAATCGATTTTAGTTTTTATTATTTACATTTTAATTAAAAACTTATTGTATCGTGCTACGTGTTGCAAAAATTTATTCTCATTATAAGAGGGAAAAATGGAAAAAAATAAATTCAGCTCAGAATGGTCCTTACTCCAAAATCAGTTTGACAGCTATGAGAAACATTCGCTTTATATAAAACTTATTGCCGTAATCGTTTTACTAATAGCCATTATATCGAATGTAATCACGATTCCTATCTTTTTAATCTTAGTCGTTTTATGGCTTCAAGATGCTGTTTGGAAGACATTTCAATCACGTATTGAGACACGGCTTTTACAGCTGGAAAAATATATTTCAGCCGACAGTAGTGAAAATGTATGTCAATTTAACTCTGAATATCATAAAGTTAGCTTATCAGGTCTTGCCTTAATTAAAGAATATGCCTGTCAATCAATTAGGCCTACTGTTGCATTTCCTCATGTAGTATTGATATTCATCTTATGGGTTCAGCATGTGTTGTAGTGAGTTAGCTTATATTGATAAATCACTTATGACTTTAGATAACTATTGTTTTATTCGCGCTAATATCGCGTTATTTTTTGGATAATTATTATGAACTTAGACAAATCGACTAAACGTATTGATAAAAGAGTTAAGAAAGGATTTCAAGGCTACCCACAAATTTCATTAGCTTATTTTGGTCAGTCAGCTGATTGTGCTACTGAAGTTGTGGTTGGTTTTATTGCCGCTGAAGGTGATGCTCCACAAGAGCAAAAATTTACCAGTAAAGGTGATGCGAGAAAAGATGAAACTATTCAAACAACACTATTAAAAGTTATTGAACGTGCTGATGCAAAAACAGTGGTAGAAGTTGCGGGTGTTACCCTTATTAAATAATATTGCTGGCTAATGACTGTCTGTTAATAGTTCAGTTAATAGGTCAGTGAATATTGAGTTTAAAAATTAAAGATGACCATAATTTATAGATTTTCTGACGACTATATAAAGCAAGTTCACCAGCTTTATAAAAGTGTATGGTGGGGTAAAGAACGCTCACTCGAAGATACTCAAAATTGTATTCGTGGTTCTCAAATTTGTATCGGCATTCTCGATGTAGACAATAAGCTCATTGGTTTTACGCGAATTATCAGCGACTTTATCTACAAAGCAATCATCTTTGATGTGATTGTAAGCGCCTCTCATCGCGGTAATGGTATCGGTCAGCAATTGATGAGCCTGGTTAAAAACCATGATGAATTAGTCAAAGTAAAACATTTTGAATTATATTGCTTACCTGAACTGGAGAGCTTTTATAAAAATCTTGGTTTTTCAACGGATGTCGGTGGTATAAAATTAATGCGCTGCAGCAACCGTTAATTTTTATATAAAAGCCTAGCTATGCTTTAGTTGAACTTCGGGCAATGCTATTAAGCTATTATTTCTAAAAAAGATCGACTTAGCCTGTTGATTTATTATTACAGATAGGATTTAATCCACATGTCGGTTATTAGAATAAATACTCAAATTGTATGTTTTTAATAATCAACCAGAAGAGGAGCAGTAGCTAGGTAGATAACACGAAGAACCACCATTCTTTTGACTGTTATTGAGGGAGACTATTGCCGAGAGTAATTAGCGAGTGGCGTTATTTATTCGGTTACTAGGGCTGAATCCCTAGGATTGTCACCTCTAGTTAGTATATTAAGTGCTAATTAGATTATGGTGGAGAGCTTCTGGCTGAAAAGTTTAGTTTATCTTACCAAGAACACTTCTTAATTCAGCCATGCTCTTCCTTGAAGTTTATAAAGTTACCCTATAATTATTACTGGGAGCTTAATTAGGGAGACCTTAGATGTCATTATTACCTTTTACTGTTGCAAAATTTGGCGGCACAAGTCTAGCTGATCATCAAGCGATGTTACGATGCGCTCAGATCATTAAAAACGATGCAAGTAACAAAGTTGTTGTCGTATCTGCAAGTTCAGGCGTTACTAATTTACTGGTTCGTTTAAGTCAAAAAGATGTATCTCAGCATGAACAATTAACAATCATTAGCAGTATTCGTGCTATCCAATTTAATATTACCCAACATTTAGCTGAAGAAACACAGCTAAACTTTCAAATTGATCAACTGTTAAATGAGTTAAGCGAGTTCTCTAACGCGCAATCACTTAATTATTGCCCACGCATAGCCGATGCAATTTTGTCATTTGGTGAACAAATGAGTTCATATATCTTTGCACAAGTCCTTAAATCTGTTGGTGTTAATGGCGAAATGTTTGATGTTCGCCAAGTCATGAAAACCAACGCATTATACGGTAAAGCCGTTGTTAACCTTGAGATGCTCGCTAAGAACGCACAGCAATTTCTTATGCCTTTGCTGGTTGATAAAGTTATCGTTACCCAAGGTTTCATTGGTCAAGACGAGGACGGTCATACGACAACCCTAGGCCGTGGCGGATCTGATTACAGTGCCGCACTTTTAGCCGAAGCGTTACATGCCGATAATCTTTCTATTTGGACTGATGTTGTCGGTATTTTTACCACAGACCCACGTATTACCGAGCATGCCCGTGCTATTAAAGAAATCAGTTTTGGCGAAGCGGCTGAAATGGCGACCTTTGGCGCAAAAATTCTTCATCCGGCAACACTCATTCCTGCGATGAGAAAGAATATTCCGGTTTTTGTTGGTTCAAGTAAGGAACCAGAGAAGGGGGGTACACGCATTCAACAGTTTGTTGAATCGAGCCCAATATACCGCTCAATAGCCTTACGTAGAGAGCAAACATTAGTAACGGTAAAGAGTCCTGCTATGCTACATGCTAGTGGTTTTCTTGCACAAGTCTTTGGTATTTTAGCCAAACATGAACTGAGTGTTGATTTAATTACCACCAGTGAAATCAGTATTGCGCTAACCTTTGATAATCCAACGGGTTCGACGCAAGCGCTTTTAAATTCAACCGTTGTTGAAGAATTAGAACAGCTTTGTGAAGTGACCGTAGAGCACGGTTTATCGTTAATAGCGGTTATAGGAAATAAAATGCATCGCAGTAATGGCGTTGGTACCAGTATTTTTGAAACTATCTCAGGGATAAACGTGCGGATGATTTGTCATGGCGCCAGTGAACATAACTTATGTTTCTTAGTCGACGAGAAACAAGCAAATGAAACCGTTGAAAAGCTACACAATGCCTTATTTTCATAAGCTTTAAGCGTATTATTTCTTTGGTCAGTACAGAAAAAAGATAAAACACCTTGCCGTGTTTTATCTTTTATTTATCAAGATTCGTAACTTAACGGATCGGTAACATTATTATCACTGAAAGCTTCTAAACGCTCTTGGCAGGCACCACATTTTCCACAGGCTTTTTCACGGCCGTTATAACACGTCCAAGTATTATCATAGCTTAAGCCCATTTTTAATCCATCGGTTAAAATATCACTTTTAGTAACCGTTAAATAAGGGCTAAATATTTCTACTGACTCGTAGTTAGCTATTTTACACACCTCATTCATTTTCATTACAAATTCGGGACGACAATCAGGATATATTGCATGGTCTCCTGAATGTGCGCCGTAATAAACTTGGCTAGCCCCCACTGAAACGGCATAACCGACCGCAAGTGATAACAAAATCATGTTACGGTTAGGTACAACCGTTGATTTCATACTTTCAGCTTCGTAATGACCTTCAGGAATATCAATATTGTCGGTTAATGAAGAACCAGCAAGTAATTGATTAATAGATGATATATCGATAATTTTATGGTTTACATCAAGTGATTGACAAACCGTACTGGCAAATTCAATTTCTTTGACATGACGCTGTCCGTAATCAAAGGTTAATGCGAACACTTCTTTGCCATCATGCAAGGCGCGATTAAGAACAGTGAATGAGTCCATGCCACCAGAATAAATAACAACAACTTTGTTTGTCATTTCTAAAGTCTCTTAGGGTATAATTAATATCGCGCATTTTACTTCAATTTACACCAGCAATAAACAGGCAAAAACCCCGATGACCGTAAAATACAAAATTAATGAATTATTTGAAACTATTCAAGGAGAGGGCGCTTTTACCGGTCAACCTTCAATTTTTATCCGTTTACAAGGTTGCCCCGTTGCTTGCTCGTGGTGTGATACTAAGCATACTTGGGCAATAAACCTTGAAGATGAAGTAACACCGAATGCTATGTTAACAAAAGAAGCTGAATCTCAAACGTGGTCAGCGCTTACGGTTAAAGATATTTTAGCGATGATAACGGCAGAAGGTTATCAAGCCAAACACATTGTTATCACAGGTGGTGAGCCAGCGATGGTTGATTTACTCCCTCTGTGCCAAGCACTTGAAACCAATGGTTTTAGTTGTCAATTAGAAACATCGGGTACTTTTGAAATACAGGTGACGGATAAGTGCTGGGTGACTGTTTCACCCAAAGTAAACATGAAGGGTGGCTACAAAATATTAAACTCAGCGATGTTACGTGCCAATGAAATTAAACATCCAGTGGCGACTGAGCAGCATATAGACGACTTAAAAGCGTTATTAGCCGAACATAATATTGTTAACACCCAAGTTTATTTGCAACCGATCAGCCAAAAAGAACGGGCAACAGCGTTAGCAATAAAAAGCTGTATTGAAAATAATTGGCGTTTATCCGTTCAAGTACATAAATATTTAGGTATAGAGTAAATAATTACTTTACCTGCAATGGCAAGGTAATCGACACCGTGACACCTTGCGGATTATGATGATTACTTGCCACGATATGCCCCTGATGAAATTCACAAATCAAACGGGCAATATATAAGCCTAATCCCAAATGAGGGGTCTTATCTTCTTTCATTTGCGGTGTTTCACGCATTGAAACCATAGAATCAAAAAGTCGCTCTTCCATCGTGTCGGGTAATAACGTGCCGTTATTGCTAACGTGAATGATGATGTCTTTATTTTTCAACGCTGTAGTTATGAAAAGTTTACTATCTTCACTAAACTCTACGGCATTAGTGACAACCTTATCTAATAATTGCGCTATATGCTCAGGCGATCCCGCCAACATTACTTTTTTATCTGAGGCCAAATACTCAATAGTAAAGTTAGGGTATATCTGCTGATATCCTTGTACACAACCATTAAGCACATCAAAGAGATTAAAACTGACCTTGTCAGTTTGATTGAGCATTTGTTCAAGACGAGTCGCTTCACTCATATTGGTTAATATATTGTTTAAGCGATTAATACCACTTTGGGCACGGTCAATGTAAGCGGAACTTTTCTCAGGCAAGGCTTGTAAAGACAAATTTTCTAAGGATGTTCTAACAATCGCTATCGGGGTGCGGAGTTCATGTGAGAGTCGAGACGACATATTTTCTAAATAATGATTGTACTGGCTTAAACGATTTACTGCCGTAGAAAAACTGCGAGAGAGGTCGCCAATTTCATCATTGGCTGTTGATACTTGCATACTCTCGGCTATCTCGTTATTGATTCGACCGTGTTCATCAATAGCAATTTCTGCCTGATTACGCAGTTGGCGAATGCGATTTGAAATACGTGACGCAAAAAAGAAAAAAGCGAAAGCACCCAATAACATAATCGCTAAAATTGACGTAAACAATTTCTCTAAGGCTTTATTTCGTACACTGAGAATGCCATTGGTTGTTTCTTCAACAATGACCGCACCGTTGACCTTATCGCTGATATAGATAGGGTATGCAGCTGATATGATAACCGCTTTTTTATCTGTGGTTAATCGCCATTGAGATTTTGGCATACCCGCAAGTGCGGCTTCAATATGTTCACCCGTTAGGTTTTGCGTGTCGTAAAGACGGTCAATAAAATCATCTTGAGGTTTGTTGAGCAAATGTTGAAATAACGGTTGTAAGTATTTTTGTGTCCAAGCATACCAAGAGCCATCGTTATCAGAGTTATTGATGTTTTTTTGCCATAAGCCACTGGCTTTTTTTATGTCGCCACTTTTTGCTAGTACGCGATGATGTTGATCAACCACCCAAATACGTGACTGTGTGTAACTCATGCCCTTTACTATGCGTTCAATTTCAGGTGACGGCACCAAAATGGTACCTAAGGTTGCTGCGCTACTTGGATCTGCACTGCCTATTATTGTTGTGGCTGCACTCAATGGCGTATCAACATCATGAATGGCAAAGGCTAAGCGGTCACTGATTTTAGTTAAAGGGATGCGCAGTTCAATATTATAACCTTGCTCGGTATCGCGCCATTGGCCCTGAATGAAGCTAACGGGCCTTGGAAATTGAAGCCGTTCATTACTTTCAAGGTCATTAATGCGATAGGCAGCAAGCCACCCCTGATTTTTATTACTGACGATAAAACGTTGGAAATTGCCATTAATATCGTTGAATGATAATTCCAGATGATCATTTTTGTTGATGGCTCGAGCATTTTCATCACGATAAATAACCGTATCGTCGATCACCTGAATAAAAAAGTATAAGTATTTATCATATTTTCCAACAGCGGCACTGAAATGATTAGTGAGCTTATCAACGCTTAATTGCTGACCAAGCTGGTTATTAACCCCATAGTAGTGGGACTTTTCTTGAAAACTTGGCCAGTCGTTGGGTAAACCGTCGAGATTTATCGCTTGAGATAATTGATAACCGTAAAGGTCTTTACCTTTTTCAACGTCGGGTAAAAAACTGGCTTGGTTATTAAAAAGGTTAGGGCGTTCATGCAACGAAGTCGCGAGGGCTCTTGCTGTTCCTATGATTGTTTGTTCTTGACCAAAGCGTAAATACTTTTCCATTTCCCATACGTATTGATAACCAAACCAGGGAATGGCAAAGAGAAAACTAGACAGGAGTAGAAGCTTAGTTCGTAAGCCGAAACGAAAATTGAGCTTATTTTTCATCTTTGTTCCAACGATAGCCCATGCCATAAACTGTTTCTATGCAGTTAAAGTCTTTATCTATTTGGTTAAATTTTTTACGAATGCGTTTTACATGGGAAGTAATGGTACTGTCATCGACATAGATGTTGGAGTCTTTCATCAGTTGTTGACGGTTCTTAACATGTCCGGGGTTTTTAGCTAAGGCAAAGACCATCCAAAATTCGGTGATCGTTAAATCAACACTTTGTTGCTGCCAAACAATGCTCATTCGTTGATTGTCGATAGTTAGTGGCCCTAATGTGAGTAAACTACTTTCAGCAGTTGGCTGTTTTAGTGCTTCTTGGCGACGAAAGAGGGCTGCAATGCGCGCTGATAAATGTGGCAGGCTAATATCTTTAGTTAAATAATCGTCAGCGCCAATACGCAATCCTGACACCGTATCAACATCATTATCACGCGCAGTTAAAAAAATAATAGGCAAGGTCGTTGATATATTCCTAAGCCATTGGCATAGGGTAAAACCGCCGTCATATTCTTGCTCTAAGCCAATATCTAATATCACAAGGTGAGGCAAACTTATTGCAAAGGCCTTACAGGCGTTTTCTCTATTAGCAAAGGTCTGCACTTGATAACCTTGAACGCGCAGCACATCCGCATAGTTTTCTCTTATAGCGGCTTCATCTTCGACTATGGCAATTCGTTTTAACACTCTATACGACTCTATTGGTTAACTTATTTTAAGGCACTATATAAGAGTTTTTTTATAAATGCGCGCAATTGTTGTAATTGCCACATTGTTGCCACATTTGCTCATTACTTTGCCTTTTTTGTGTCGTTTCAAAGCCTATTTTTCTTGTTTTAATTACCTCGTCAACAAAAAACACCTTAATCATTTAGGAATTAACATGAAAAAAATTAACAGTAAATTAAACCCAGCGAAACTTTTCTTAATCACAGCGCTTATTGCTGCACCGACATTAAGTCATTCCGCATACGCCTTTGAAAAGTCAAACTTAACAGCAAGCGATTCGGTTGAACTTAGTGACAGAGATAAAGAAAGTATTGGCTTAGGTAGCGGCATGATCATTGGCGCGATATTTGGTGGTCCTATTGGCGCTATTTTAGTGGGAGCGACCGGTACACTTATTGCGAAAACACAAAACGATAAAGAAAATTTGAGTGAACTACAGGCGTCATTGAAAAAGCAAGAGCATGATTATTTGCAGGCTGCAAACGAGTTCCGCCGCAATTTACAACGCTCTGAACAAAATCATCAATTAGAATTATCGGTTTTAGAACAAAACTTTGATAAAAAATACCAAAATGCCAGTCAACTACAAGCTGAAAATTTACTGATGAGTTTACAATTTTCAACCGGATCTAGTGACTTACAGCCGCACTATCAAAGTCAAATCGTTGCTTTGGCAGAAATGTTACAACAATCGCCAAAACTCTTTATCGATTTATCGGGTTATACCGATAAACAAGGTAATAAAAAATTAAACCAAGCGCTGTCTATTGCTCGTGTTAACACCGTTAAAAATGCCTTAATTGATCAAGGCGTTAAAGCAGAACGCATTAAACTGTTTGCTTTTGGTGAGCAAGCGCCGGTAGTGGCTAACACTCAACAAGAAGTCAGTTTTTATGACCGACGTGTGGTAATAAAGCTGCACAGTAACACCGAGCAAGTGGCTAATAATTATTAAGTGTTGGTATAAGTGAAGGTAAAGGTGTGTTCAATCATTTATTTAAATAATATAAGGAGGTGAAACAGCAAATAATGAAATAGTTTACTAATTAAAGAATAAATTAAAAACCAAGGACACTCCCATAGCGCCTTGGTTTTTCTTTATCTGTACAAAAACACTAAATCCTCAGCTACCTGACCTGATAAATTGCAAAACTTAACGGGGGAACGGTTAATGTTCCATCGACAAACTCATTATTTTTAAAGGCTGGGTATATTTTTTCGCCATTTTTAAGGGTAAAGCCTAACGCGACAGACTTTTCTGTTTTTGCTGTATTAAAGACAATAATGATTTCTTCTTCGTCTTTTAATGTACGAGATACCGCAAAAATCCCCGGCTTATTATCAGCATTTATGAATTTTTGTTCGCCAAACCTAAGTGCTGGGTATTGATAATAGATATCCGCATACTCAGCAAATGTCTTATAAAATAGATGATTTTCATCAAAGTTGTCATCAGCGGTTGTTTTAATATTTGCGAGTAAATCATCATCGTTGTAGCTGTCTACCAAGGAAGGCATCATGTCTTGGCGAGAGTCTTTATCTCCGCCATCACCAACAAAACCTTGCTCGTCGCCATAATAGACAATTGGCACGCCACGCAGAAAGTAAACCATCGCATGGGCTAGCAAGGTGCGTTGAATAATTTCTGCTTCGCTATAGTTGAAATCACTACTTTTCAACATGCCTGAAAAACGTCCCATGTCATGGTTACCGGTAAAGTTAAGCAACTGATTGGCATTACTGTCACTGTCATTATAGTAAGCATCACTCTCGAACACCTCAACAAGTTTATGTGTTCCTTGCTGTTTAATAAGGGTGTCTTGTAAAGCAAATTGTAAGGAAAAATCAAGTACAGACTGCATTTTACCTACAGTGGTATAAGCACTTAATTCTTTAACATCGCCACTATATACTTCACCAAACATAAAAAATTCTGGAATACCAATCGCTTTTGCGTGGTCAACAAGCGCAGGGGCAAAATCTGCCCAAAACTCTATATTGACGTGCTTTACGGTATCAATTCTAAAACCATCAGGTTTAAATTCACTGATGACATTTTTGAATATTTCGGTCATGCCTGTAACCACTTCAGGTGAATTAGTATCAATATCATCTAAGCCACTAAAGTCGCCATATATCGAGTTTTCTCCTTCATAGGTTGTATCTCCTTGGTTGTGATAATATTTTTTATCATTTAACCAAGCGGGTGATTTAAGGTTTTCTTGGCCTTTAGGAATAACGGCTTGATAAGTATCACCCGCTGCCACTTGAGCAAGTGTTTTATATAAACAGCCATCATTTTCTTTCATCAAATACTGTAAGCCATCTTCGCCGTGACATTCAACATACTTAATAACGTCAGCGGTGTGGTTAGTAATAATGTCAAAAAATACTTTTATATTCTCTTTATGTGCAGCGTTAATGAAACGTTTTAAATCTTCATTACTGCCCAAATGTGGGTCAATTTCATTAAAGTCCAAGATCCAGTAACCATGATAACCCGAAGAATCACCTTGCATGGCCTGATTACGCATAATAGGTGTTAACCAAATAGCGCTAATCCCCATACCTTTCAAATAAGGCAGTTTAGCCTGCAAACCTTGAATGTCACCGCCGTGATACATGCCTTTGTCGGCTTTATCAAAACCACCAGCAGATATTATGTCGGTCTTAGAACCTTGGTCATTATCGGTGTTGCCATTATAAAAACGGTCGGGCATAACAAAGTAAAAAACTTCATCTTGTATATTTCTATTTAAATAAGGAGCTAAATCGTCAGCATTTTTAAGTGGTAAGGCTTTTGCCTCACTTAAGCTGGCTGATTTTTCTATGTGAATTGGCTTAGTTTCATTACAAGCGCTAAGAAATAGGCCACTTAAGATAAGTAGCGCAATCTTTGATTTTTTTAATGTGAATGTACTATTTGTTATTATCATTATATTCTCATCCATTATTGTGTTCATTAAAATCGACATTATGACTAATATTAGCTTTTTGGTCTGGCTTTTTGCATCGCTTGTGCAAGCAATTTAACAGAATCTTTTTGCCAAAATTCAGTCATAGTTACCGGTAATTTTTGACGCCAGTTAGGGTGTTCATCGATAGTGCCGGGAATGTTAACTTGTTCAACAATCTCTAAGGTGTCTTCTAATGGAATAAGTTGGATATGGCTGTGTGCTTTCGCCATATATTTCTGGACGGCAATTGATAATTCAGTATTGATTATTGCCGGACTTTGTTGCGGCGCTTTTGTTACATCGATAACGTCTAAGTCTGCTAAGGCTGCAACTAATAAGCTACGGTCTTGTATACGAGCTTGGCGTTCTTGTTGGCCCATTTCGTCTGATGGATATAGATTCAATGCTTGTCGCCAATGTAAATCACGTCCAGTCCACCAACCGGTAAGGGTAGGTAAATCGTGTGTTGACACTGTTACCATAGATTGGGCTGGATACAACTCCGGGCGTTTAAATAAACCCGACTCCCAACGCTCAAAAAATAGCACCTTGTATGATAGTAAACCTGCGGCGGCCATTATTTCACTAAAGCCATCGGGCACCGTGCCTAAGTCTTCGCCGATAACCACACAGTCGTTACGACGAGATTCAAGGGCAATAATGCGCAATATATCTTTAAATGGAAAGGTAATATAAACACCTTGATCGGCTTTCATGCCCGGCGCTACCCAATATTGACGCATTAAACCTAAAATATGATCAATACGTAAAGCACCTGCATATTGCATATTACTGCGCAGTGCTTTTATTAAGGGTAAATATCCTTGTTGCTGCAGTGCTACTGGGTTAATCGGCGTTAGCCCCCAATCTTGCCCTAAGGTATTCATAGCATCGGGTGGAGCACCAACCGCTGCACCAGACACATAAACATCTTTATCAGACCAAACATCAACGCCCGAGCCGTCACAACCAACCGCAAGGTCTAGATATAAACCAATCGGCATACCAGTTTGTTCTGTTAATGCGGAGACATCAGTTAACTGGCGATGAGCTAGCCACTGCAAAAAGGCAAAGTAATCAAGACGTTTAGCATGCTGTTGTTGAAAAGCAGCGACTTGTGCTGAATGTGGTGATTGAAACTCACTCGGCCACATTTTCCAACCATAAGCATTAGAATCAATCATTCTAAAATGCTCATATAAGGCGTCAAAGGTGGTTAACAGTAATAAATCATCGCCTTGCTCGGCTTTAAAGTCGCTGAACTCTTGGTAGGTCGCGCTTACATTCTGGTCATTATTCGCTTGAATGAAGTCTTCAAAGAGTAATTCAATAATTTCAAATTTAACATCAGCAACGCCAGGGTAATCGATAAGTTCAGTGTTACGGACGAAGTTAACTTTTGCTTGAAATTCATCACTGTTAAAGCGAAGTTGAGCGACCTTACAGCTGGAAAAGTTAGGTATCTGAGTAACATCAATATACAAACTATTGAGAAAACAACGGCTGGTCGGGGAATAAGGGCTGCGATGTGCGGGATTATTTTGATACAAGGGATGCAACGGATTTAAACCTATGGCGGCAGCGCCTTGCTCGGCAGAATTTTTAACCAGTGTTTTTAAATCACCAAAATCGCCCATTCCCCAATTACTTTCACTTTTGAGTGAATATAACTGCGCAGCATATCCCCACATTTTTTCTGGTGAGGCTTCCTGTGGGCTATAACAAGTTTTAGGCGCAAAAATCAAATGACAACTTGCTGTTTGTTGGCCATAACTCAGCTTAAGTTTATGATAACCTTGCGATAACAAAGGGAGTGTTAAGGCAAGCTTTCGATATTCTTTATCGGCAAGCTGATTTTTTTCTTGGAAAATTAACTCGCTAACCAACACTTCACCCGTTAAGATTTCGCTTTGCTCAGTCGTTATCTGCCAAGCAACTTTTAAACTTTCATCTACCGGTAGGCTAATAATAATAGTGTGACTGTGTTCTTCAAGCTTAGCAATATGGACACCAGGCAACATTTTACGCCAGCTATCTTCTTGTAAGGCGGTAATACTGTTATTGATAGTATGGTTATTAGACAGGTCATAACCCATAGCACAAAGTAGGCTATGCCTAGCACTTTCGTTTGCCGGAACTTGGTGCCCATAACTATCAGTGTAACTTCTGTGAAAGCCAACTAGGTCGGCAAGTTTTTCTATCAAATTCATAAGTTTAATACTCTATTCTTTTTGAGTGGCTAAAGGAATACTTTTGCCAATGCTTGTGGTGATTTTGTTATCTACGATTCAACTACTTAACGCAGAACCGTATTGCTATTTGTCTTTTGGGCTATGTAAATACCGCAATACCACACAGCTATGTTCAGCAATAGTAATAGCGGGGTGTCTAATGTTTTTTGGCGATTTTTTGTCAGCGTAGCTGTATTCTTGATTATCAACAGCGGTATCAATGAGCACTTGCCAGTAACCGTTAAGTACTGGCAATAAGAAGTTGATACTGCGCTGATGAGCATTAAAAATAATCAGTAGGGCATCGTCTTGCTGATGTTCAGGAGTAGATGAGCGTTCGGTATTGGCTAACATCATTGCAAAGCACTTGATGGATTGATCATGCCAATTGTCTTTAGTCATCGCTTTACCGTGACAATTTAACCAACTGATATCAGCTAAACCGGTATGTTCACTTACTTTTACACCGTGTTGATAATGTGTTCTGTTTAATAGCGGATGTGCTTTTCGCAGTGCAATTAATTTTTTAACAAAATCTGATTCTTGCTGTGCTTGTGGGCTTTGCCAATCTAGCCACGATATTTCATTATCTTGGCAGTAAGCATTATTGTTACCGCGCTGGCTATTATTGAGTTCATCGCCACTGAGTAACATCGGCGTGCCTTGAGCAATAAAGAGGGTGGTCAGTAAATTGCGTTTTTGCTGGCGGCGTAAAAGACTAATTCTACAATTGTCGGTTGGCCCTTCAGTCCCTAAATTATTACTAAAGTTACTGTTATGGCCGTCATGGTTTTGTTCGCCGTTCGCCTTGTTTTGCTTGTTATTGAAGCTCACTAAATCGGTTAAGGTAAAACCATCATGTGAAGTAATAAAATTAACACTGGCACTAGGTCGACGACTGGGCTGTTCAAAAATGTCACTTGAGCCGTGCAAACGTTTAGCAAACTCTGCAACTAAGCCTTGTTCACCTCGCCAGAAGCGTCGACAAGAGTCACGAAAACGATCGTTTAGCTCTAACCAGCTATTGGGAAAACGGCCTAGTTGATAGCCGCCATGACCGACATCCCAAGGTTCGGCAATAAGTTTAACTCTTGATAAGATAGGATCTTGTCTTATACTGGTAAAAAAGTGATTGTTGGCTTTAAAATCAGGTGCATCGCGCCCTAGTACTGGCGCTAAGTCGAAACGAAAACCGTCAACGCCCATGATTTCTACCCAGTAGCGCAAGCTGTCAGTGATCAGTTGAATAACACGAGGGTGCTGCACATTAATGGTATTGCCGCACCCTGAAAAATTCTCATAATAGCGTTTGTCTGCTGGGTGTAAACGATAATAACTAGCATTGTCTATGCCTTTAAAGCTCAGCGTTTGACCAAGTTCATCACCTTCTGCCGTATGGTTATAAACCACATCAAGAATAACTTCGATACCTGCTTCATGGTAAGTTTCAACCATAGAACGAAACTCGCCAACCTCACCTGAATGGCAGTAAGCGGCGTGCGGAACAAAAAATGAAATGGTGTTATAGCCCCAGTAATTAGTTAACCCTTTGTCTTGGACAAAGTCCTCATTAATAAACTGTTGCACGGGTAGCAGTTCAATACTGGTTACCCCTAAAGACTTTAAATACTGGCAAACCTTTTTATTAGCAAGACCCGCGAATGTTCCGCGTAGCTCAATGGGTACATCGGGATTTTGTTGGGTAAAGCCTTTAACATGTAATTCATAAAGAATGGTGTCACGGCGACGAACTTGTGGATGCGTTTGACTAAACAGTAATGGTGAAACAACCACACACTTTGGCATAGTCGCCGAATTATCTCGATTATCAACGGTTAAATCTTTTTGGGTGCTTTTTAGATCATAACTAAAATTAAGGTCGCTGCGGATAAAGCTACCGTGCAATTTTTTAGCATAGGGGTCTAACAATAATTTATTAGCATTAAAACGATGGCCATTATGAGGTTCAAAAGGACCATGAACACGGTAGCCATATAAACAACCTTCTGCGATCCCTTCAACGAAACCATGCCAAACATCATCGGTAAACTCTGGTAATTCAATGCGCTGTAGTTCATATTTACCGTCACCTGAAAATAGACAAAGCTCTACTTTTGTTGCATGTGCAGAAAATAGGGCAAAGTTACAGCCCAGACCACTTTTAGCCAGTGAAGCACCCATCGGATACGAACGCCCCGAAGTTACTTTGTATGCAGTGTTAATTGCGCAAGTTGTCATTATTTACCCTCAAGTGGTAAACGTACATCTTTGAGGATAAACATCGCTGTCGCTAACGGCGGTACAGTAATGTCTATATAGTGTTGCTGACCTTGCCAGGCCAATTCAACACTCGGTAAAATACCTAGGTTCAAGGTGTTACTGCCGCCATAAATTTCAGCGTCCGAGTTAAGTAATTCGACGTACTCTCCCGATTTTGGTACCCCTAACTTAACGTTATGATGGGTTTGTGAGGTAAAGTTACATACCACGACAACCGCATTCTCTTGGGCGTCATTGCCAAAACGAATAAAGCTGTAAATTGATTGTTCGCTGTTTTGATGATCTAACCAACTAAAACCCTCGCTTTGGCAATCTTTTTCATAGAGTGCTGGCGTGTTGCAATAAACCTTATTTAACGCTTTAATCAGTCGCTGTACGCCACAGTGCCAGTGAACGTCAAGTTGATGCCAATCAAGTTCGTGGTCATGATCCCATTCTTTACCTTGGGCAAATTCACAGCCCATAAATAGTAGCTTTTTACCGGGATGTGCCCACATAAAACTGTAATAAGCGCGTATATTGGCAAACTGTTGCCAAGCATCATCGCCAGGCATCTTTTGTAAAATAGAGCCTTTACCATGAACAACTTCGTCATGACTAAGTGGCAGAATAAAGTTTTCATCAAAGGCATAAACTAGGCTAAAGCTAAGTTCGTTATGGTGATGGCAACGATGCACAGATTCACGCTGCATGTATTGTAAACTGTCGTTCATCCAGCCCATATTCCATTTATAACCAAAGCCTAAACCGCCATCATGGGTCGCGCGAGAAACACCCGGCCATGACGTAGACTCTTCGGCAACAGAAAATGTACCAGGGTATTGTTGATAGAGTTCTTCGTTAAAGCGTTTTAAAAAGTCGACAGCGGCTAAGTTTTCTCTGCCTCCGTGGATGTTAGGGATCCATTCATTTTCTTTGCGGCTGTAGTCGAGATAAAGCATCGAGGCAACTGCGTCAACGCGAATGCCATCAACATGGTATTTATCTAACCAATGCAGGGCACTTGCACGCAAAAAATTGGCAACTTCAACACGCTCGTAATTATAAATAAGGGTATTCCAGTCGGGGTGATATCCCTGTCTGGGGTCTTCATGCTCAAAAAGATGAGTACCATCGAAGGTCGCTAAACCGTGATCATCACTTGGAAAATGTCCTGGTACCCAATCAATCAATAAGCCTAAATTGGCTTGATGACAGGCATCAACAAAATACTGAAAGTCAGCCTCATTACCAAACCGAGCTGTTGGTGCAAATAAGCCAACCGGTTGATATCCCCATGAACCATCGAATGGAAATTCACTGACCGGCATTAGCTGAATATGGGTAAAACCCATTGATAAAGTGTAAGGAATAAGCTGATCAGCTATCTGACGGTAATTTAAAAATTCGTTATTTTTATCTCGGCGCCAAGAGCCTAAATGGACTTCGTAAATTGAAATTGCAGCGTTTCTACTGTTACGTTTTTCACGTTTGTCTAACCAATCTTGGTCTTGCCAAAGATAATTGTCTTTTGCACTGATAATTGACGCTGTGTCAGGTCGATATTGGGCTTGGTTGCCATAAGGGTCGGCTTTAAATGGTAACGTGTTACCGTTTTTGTCTTTAATCGCATACTTATATTGTTGCCCAACTGACGCTTGTGGGATAAATATATTCCAATAGCCACTAGCGACATCGCCCAAGGTGATATTTTGCATGGCATGGCTACGTTCATCCCAGTGATTAAAGTCACCAAGCAAAGAAACATGACTGGCATTAGGTGCCCAAACAGCAAACGAAACACCCTGAATTTTTTGGCCATTAAGGGTTTTATTTTGCAGATGAGCGCCTAATTTCTCGTAAGGTTTTTGATGATTACCTTGTTGCAGCAAGTAAATATCAAGCTCCCCTAAGGTAGCTGAAAACTGATAGGGATCGTCAATTATCCATGATGCGTTTGCAGAGGTCAGCTTGAGTTTATAAGTGAATAATTTTTTACGACGTAGCTTAAGTGAGTAAAGTCCACTGTGATGAACTTTCACCAATTTACCTAATGATTTTATCTGTTCATGACTATTAAGTTGCGCTGATTTTTTATTAGGGGCTAAGGCCATTATCTCAACAGCGTCAATATCGTTAAGGTGAGGAAAATAGCAAGTGATCCGTAAATAACGAGTGTTTTGGTCAGCATTTAACCCTAAAACCTCGTAAGGTGTCTTATGGCAAGCGCTGACTAAAGCTTTGATGTCATTTACAGATAAACTCATATATTTTCCTCAGTTTTCTTAATAATTAATGCTTAAGCGCTCGGTGTTAAAAACCAAATGTTTTTCACATAGTCTTCAATCGAGCGATCAGAATTAAATTTACCCATCAACGCCGTATTTAAAATGGCCATTTTTGCCCAACGTTTTTTGTCTTGATAAGCGACACCTAAGTCTTGTTGAGCGTCACTGTAGCTTTCAAAATCAGCCAGCACTTTGTACGGATCGCCACCTTCAAGGAAACTTTGTTTAATCGAAGATAATTCTCCCATATGGCCTGGCGTAAAGTAGTCCGTGTCTAACCAGTCTAAACAGGCTTTGATTTCATTATTCGTTTCATAAAAGTGATAAGGGTTGTAGCCTTTGTTATCTAGGGCTTTAACTTCATCAACGGTTAAGCCAAAGATGAAAATATTGTCGTCGCCAACTTCTTCAGCTATTTCAATGTTTGCGCCATCTAAAGTCCCAATGGTTACGGCACCGTTGAGGGCGAGCTTCATATTGCCAGTACCAGAGGCTTCTTTACCTGCTGTTGATATTTGCTCTGAAACATCGGCTGCCGGAATTATTTTTTCGGCTAAACTGACCCGATAGTTAGGTAAAAACACCACTTTTAATTTGTCTTGAATGCGGGTGTCATTATTGATTTTTTCAGCAATTTTATTGGTTGCGTAAATAATTTCTTTGGCTAACTGATAGCCCGGCGCTGCTTTTGCACCAAAGATAAATACGCGTGGTTGCATAGGTAAGTCAGGATCAGCCAATAAACGGCGGTATAGCGCTAAGATATGCAATAAATTAAGGTGCTGGCGTTTGTATTCATGAAGTCGTTTAATTTGGACATCAAAAATGGCCTCTGGGCTGACATCTATACCGGTTAAGGTTTTAATTTCAGTGGTTAATGCCACTTTGTTTTGATGTTTAATTGCCATGAATTTCTTTTGGAAACTGGCATTATCAGCAAGGGTTGATAATGAAGATAAGCTGTTTAAGTTTTTAGCCCAGTCATCGTCAACGTGCTTTGACAGTAATTCAGACAGTAATGGGTTACATGATTTCAACCAACGTCTTGGGGTAATACCATTAGTTACATTGGTTAATTTCTCTGGCCAAAGTTGGTTGAATTCTGGGAATAGATCTTTTTTTACTAAGTCTGAATGGATTTGAGCAACACCGTTAACTTTATGTGAAGTAATGACACATAAATGTGCCATACGGACTTTACGTTGTTCACCTTCTTCAATAATTGAAAGGCGAGCGCGCATTGCCTCGTTGTTTGGCCACATCGCATTCACTTCATCATTCAAAAATGCTTCGTTGATACGATATAAAATAGTTAAATGGCGTGGTAGTACACGTTCAAATAATGAAACAGACCATTTTTCTAACGCTTCAGGTAACAGGGTATGGTTAGTATAAGAAAATACTTTACCGGCTAATTGCCAGGCGTTTTGCCATGAGAAGTCATACTCATCAAGTAATACGCGCATTAACTCTAAAATGGCAATGGTAGGGTGGGTATCGTTGAGTTGGATCGCTACTTTTTCAGCAAAGTTTGTACTACTTCCTTGGGTAAGTGGACCAAATTGCAGTTGATAACGACTAATAATGTCTTTAATTGAACAAGCACAGAAAAAGTACTGTTGAATAAAGCGTAATTCATTACCCGCATCGTGTTCGTCATTAGGATAAAGAACTTTAGATACTGTTTCAGCATTGACTTGATCGTGGTGCGCTTGTAGATAGTCACCCTGATTAAGGGTATCCCAGTCAAAGGCAGAGTCTGCGCGACATTCCCATAAGCGTAAAGCATTTACGGTTGACGAGTTATAGCCAACGATAGGAATATCCCAAGGAACTCCTTTGAGCATTTTTCCTGCACGCCAAACCGATGTTAAACTACCGTCGGCTTGTGCTTGTTGTTCAACATAACCATAAACGGGAATAAGCTGGGTAGATTCAGGACGGCAAATTTCCCAAGGACTACCAAACTCACGCCACATATCAGGCTGTTCTATTTGGTGTCCGTCTTTAAAACTTTGTTTGAATAAACCATGTTGGTAATGAATGCCGTAACCCATAGCGTTGTAATCAAGTGTCGCTAATGAATCAAGAAAACATGCGGCTAAACGGCCTAATCCACCATTACCTAGGGCTAAATCAGCCCCTTCTTCACATAAATCGGCTAAATCAAAACCAAGTGATTTAAGGGCCTTTTCGGTATTTTTATATAAATCTAAATTATGTAAGTTGTTAGAAAGTAGTCGCCCCATCAAATATTCAAGTGACAGGTAGTTAATACTTTTAGTCGCTGATTTTGCTTGTTGAACCTTACTTGCTTGCAGTTTATCAATAATAATTTCATTAAGCGCCATTGATGTCGCTTGCCAATAAGCCTGCTTGTTTTGTGGTGTGTTTTTGTAGGCATCTTCACAAATAACGCGATCACCTAAGGTACTGTTCAAATGGTGCTGAATGCGTTTTTTTAAGTCTGTGGCGGTAATATCAGCTGTGCTACTTTTTATTTTTTTATTTATCATAATAAATTTTTATCATCAAAAACCGTCTTGTTCGTTGCTGACGTTTTGATTTATTTCCTGTTTATTTAAAATCTGTGGCGTATATATAGGACTTTATTCATCCTTATTTTTTATTTGCATCAGTTGTACGAATTCTTTCCACAATAAATAACGTGATGATTAAATTATGCCGATGTTAGAAATTAGAGCAATAAACTACATACGTATGCATGATGGATTTATGCACTATTTGCCATGCATACGTATGCATTTTTGATGATTATTGGCGCTTGATGAAAAGTTCAGGGTGATGACTTACTCGCTACCATTAAAATTTGATGGAAGTCGGCGTTTATCAGCTGAGTAATTTTTTGCTTTACTCTTAATAAGGTATACAAGGCTAGGGGGCTAAGTTAGTATCTAAGTAGTATATTTATTAATAAGTTATTGGTTAATTTAATGGTTAAAGCTAAAAATACTTCGTTTGATATTGCTTATCGTGCGGGCGTTTCTCAGTCAACAGTTTCAAGAGCACTACGTAATAGTCCGTTAGTAAATGAAGAAACACGGCTACGTGTTCAAGCCATTGCCAAAGAACTTAATTACAAAGTAGATAAAAACGCCAGCAGTTTACGTACTCAACGTAGTGGCACCATTGCCTTGCTATTGTTTGAAGACCCAACCAACGATGACTCATTAATCAATCCTTTTTTTATGTCAATGTTAGGCAGCATTACCCGAGCTTGTGGTAATAAGGGCTATGATTTATTAGTCTCTTTTCAGCAAATGAGCCACGATTGGCATGCTGACTTTGAAGATACCCGTAAAGCTGACGGGATAATATTGTTGGGTTATGGTGACTACACCGATTACGAAGAAAAGCTTGTTCAGTTAATAGAGCAAGAAACCCATTTTGTTCGTTGGGGGGCTGAAGTAAAAGAGCTCGATGTTGTCTCTGTCGGTTGCGATAACTTCCAAGGTGGGTATCAACTCACCGAACATGTCATTAAAAATAACCGCAAAAAATTTGCTTTTTTAGGCGGAGTTTCAACGGGCTCTCCTGAATTTTTAGATCGTTATTTAGGTCATTGTAAAGCGCAAACTGATCACGACTTAGTCGTTAATACCCAACTTCAATTTGACGCGATTTCTACCGAAGAATCTGGCCATAACGCTGCATTAAATCTTATCAAGGGTGGTGAAAGTTTTGATGCCATTATGGCGGCCAGTGATTTAATTGCCGTGGGTGCGATGCGCGCTTTGCAAGAACACAATATGCGCGTACCCGAAGATATAGCCGTGTTTGGTTTTGATGATATTCCGGTTGCTAGTTTTACTTTTCCGACCTTAACTACAGCTAAACAAGATACGATGTTAGCAGGGGAGTTATTAGTAGAAAAGCTTTTAGCACTAGTGAATGGCGAAGAAGCAAAAACAGAGTTGATGGCAACCACACTTGTGGTTCGTCAATCTTGTGGCAGTGGCAATTGATGTTTTATAGTGTTTATGTAGGTTAGTTTTTCACTAACAAATTTTAGGTAGAGCCCTAACCTACAAACAAAAGCGAGTAGAGGTTACTCGCTTTTTTCTTTGACAAAATAAACGGATACAGCACCAAGTACCATAGAGACACCCGCTAAGATAATAATATTTATTGCCTGGTTTTCAAAAACTGAATTTAATATCCAGCCAGCAAAAATTCCTGAGATAATTTGTGGCGCGGCAATGGTAAAGTTAAAAATCCCCATGTATACACCGGTTTTGTTGGCAGGTAATGCACCAGCAAGTATTGAGTATGGCATTGCTAAAATAGCAGCCCAAGCAATACCTACACCTATCATAGGAATAAATAAAGTAACCGCGCCTTGTGGCACCGTGATTTCAGTGATCAATAAATTGACTAAAGTTGGTTCAGGGTTATTGATAAACATAAAGCTTAAATAACCTAAGCCACCGGCGAGTAAGGAAAACGAGTAAACCGCTTTTCGGCCGAAGGTATTGGCAAGCTTGGCCAGCACAATTGAGAAAAAGGCCGCAAACAAAGAATACGCTGCAAACAAAATACCTACCCAGTCACCAGCTGCGCCTTTTGCCGCAGCGATATCATTGGGAATACCACCAACAGAGCTAATATAGGTAGGGTCAAACCACTTTACATCTATGCCCCAAACCTGTTGAGCAATGGCCGGCATGGTATAAACCCACATAATGAATAGAGAAAACCAAGAGAAAAACTGTACGAGTGCTAAACGCTTCATTACCTCGGGCATAGATTTCATTAGGCCAACGAAGTCAGTTAGTTTTTCAATTAACGACTTTTCAATGGCTTGTTCTTTGGCAACCTGTTCAGCATCCATTCCTTTGAACTCATAATATTCTTTAGGTGAATATTCTTTAGTTTTAAAAACCGTCCATAACACCGAACCTAATAAAACCGTGGCGCCGATATAAAATGCCCAAACAACAGATGGAGCAATACTACCTTGCTGTGAGGTGTTCTCTAAACCAACAACATTTGTAAGAACAAATGGCAATATAGAGCCGATAACGGCACCAATATTAATCAAAAAGGCTTGGATAGCATAACCCTTGTTCATTTGATTATCGGGCACCATATCAGACACTAGCGCTCTAAAAGGTTGAAAAGCGATATTAAAAGATGCGTCCATAACCGCTAACATCATTGCACCAAAAATCATTGGTGTGATAACAGAGACAAATAACGGCGCGTTTGGCATTAATAACATACCGACAGTTGCGCATATGGCACCGATTAATATATAGGGGTTACGGCGACCAAACTTATTCCATGTTCTATCTGACGCTGCGCCGACGAGAGGCTGGATAAGTAAGCCCATAATAGGAGCGAGCAACCAAAATAAAGATAAAGAGTGCAGATCAGCACCCAAGTCTGAAAGTATTCGACTGACATTAGCGTTTTGTAAAGCAAAGCCAAATTGAACGCCCAAAAAGCCGAAGCTAACATTCCATATTTGCCAAAAACTGAGTTGAGGTTTGTTTTTCATTTATTATTTTTCTTATGAGAGTAACACACGATGAAGTTATATAATCACAACCAAAAAACTGACACAACAAATTACATACGTATTCAGCATGATATAAACAGGTAATATTATTATTTAAATACAGGTAAAGTTTTTGTGTAAATCGTCAATAATGGTAAATTATCGCTAAATAGCTGTTTTTTTCGCACACTTGCTGATTTATCGAACATAAAGAAGAAATAGTAAAATTAGTGCTTTACAAATGCTATTGCAGGTCTTAATATCTGCCCCGTCTTGAAGCAAGCAATTGTTTTAAGACATTCAGGTGAGATGGCTGAGTGGTCGAAAGCACTGGTCTTGAAAACCAGCAAGGGTTTATAGCCCTTCTAGAGTTCAAATCTCTATCTCACCGCCAAACAAAGAAAAACCGCTAATCGAAAGATTAGCGGTTTTTTGCTTTTTGATAGTTAGAAATTTTAAATAAGGGTTTATAGCACTAAACCTTGAGTAGAGTTCAAATCTCTATTTCACCGCCAAACAAAGAAAAACCGCTAATCGAAAGATTAGCGGTTTTTTGCTTTTTGATAGTTAGAAATTATAAATAAGGTTTATAGCACTAAACCTTCGAGTAGAGTTCAAATCCACTTTCACCGGCAAATTAAGATAAGCCCGTTAATCGAAAGATTGACGGGTTTTTTGCTTTTTAAAAACTAGAAATCATAAGAAAGGGTTTATAGCACTAACCTTCCAGTAGAGCTCAAATCTACTCTCACCGCCAAACAAAGAAAAGCCCGTTACGAAAGTAACGGGCCTTTTGCTTTTGAAAAGTTAGAAATATAAGAATCTATCAGCAATACTTAGATTAACCATTTGAATTCAAGGCGCACAGGTTAAGTTAGCAACTTGTGAATCCTAACCTCCGCTTCAAGCTTATTCATGCTAATCAGGCCCGTCTCAGAACGCTAGCTTTCGCACATATTCGCCATGCCCAAAAATTAATATTGATGAATACCTATTGTTCACTTTGGCAACAGAGGGGAACTAAACTTTGATTAAAGATCTATTTCCCCTATTGAATATAAAACGGCCTGACCAGGCCATGTTCTATAAGTTAAATTTATAATAATCTTGCCATGGACTAAAGTAATTAAAGAGGCTAAAGTGATTAAAAAAAGTGATTAAAACAAGTGATTAAAACAAGCGAAAAAGAAAAGTGGCCCGCCGAACTGATTATCGCCAATAAAGAACTGATCTTTCAAAATGAAGAGAAAGATAAACGGGCCGCCGAACTGGTTATCGCTAATAAAGAACTGATCTTTCAAAATAAAGAGAAAGAAAAGCGAGCCGCCGAACTGATTATCGCTAATGAAGAACTAAATTTTCAAAATGAAGAGAAAGAAAAACGAGCCGCCGAACTGGTTATTGCTAATGAAGAACTAAATTTTCAAAATGAAGAGAAAGAAAAGCGAGCCGCCGAACTGGTTATTGCTAATGAAGAACTAAATTTTCAAAATGAAGAGAAAGAAAAGCGAGCCACCGAACTGGTTATTGCTAATGAAGAACTAAATTTTCAAAATAAAGAGAAAGAAAAGCGAGCCACCGAACTGGTTATTGCCAATAAAGAACTGATCTTTCAAAATGAAGAGAAAGAAAAGCGGGCCGCCGAACTGATTATCGCTAATGAAGAACTAAATTTTCAAAATGAAGAGAAAGAAAAACGAGCCGCTGAACTGATTATCGCTAATGAAGAACTAAATTTTCAAAATAAAGAGAAAGAAAAGCGGGCCGCCGAACTAGTTATCGCTAATAAAGAACTGATGATTGCCGCTACAGTCTTTGAATCCCAAGAAGGTATGTTAATCACTGATGCTAGCAACCGTATTATTCGCGTGAACAGCGCCTTTGCATCTATCACTGGTTATAGCAATGAAGACGTTATTGGCCAAAAGCCAAGCGTTCTTAGTTCAGAAAAACAAAGTGCAGGTTTTTTCATTACTATGTGGGATAGCATCAACAATACCGGTGCGTGGCAAGGTGAAATATACAATACGCGCAAAAATGGTGAAATTTATCCAGAATATATCACCATTACGGCAGTTAAAGATGCTCAGGGCATTGTTACTAACTATGTGGAAACATTGACCGATATCACTCTGATTAAAACCTCTGCTGATAAAATTATAAGCCTAGCTTATTATGATGTGTTGACGCATTTACCTAACCGCAGTCTGCTTCTTGATCGGCTTGAACAAGCATTAACCGCCAGTGCGGAAAGTGGACAACGTGGCGCAGTATTGTGTATCGACTTAGATCACTTCAAAAATCTGAATGATACGCTAGGACATGATATGGGTGATTTGTTACTGAAACAGGTGGCAGAACGACTAATTGCGTGTTTATATACAAAAGATACTATTGCTCGCATAGGCGGTGACGAGTTTGTCATCATACTCGAAAACCTAAGCGATAGTGCAATCGAAGCCGCCGCTGAAACTAACAATATCATTGAAAAAATAGCCTTCACACTGAGCAAACCCTATCAACTTAATACTCATTTCTACCAGAGCTCCTCTAGTATAGGAGCTACATTGTTTATGGGGCATGAACTTAAGTCAAAGGAACTACTAAAACAAGCAGATATTGCCATGTACCAATCGAAGGGCAAAGGGCGCAATGCCATCACCTTCTTTAACTCAGTCATGCAAGATAAAATTACTGCTCGTGTTGATATTGAAAATGAGCTACGCGTAGCTATTGAACAACAGCAATTCCAATTACATTATCAAATACAAGTTGATCACATAGGTCGCCCCTTTGGAGCTGAAGCCTTAATTCGTTGGCCGCATCCTAAACGTGGCTTGATTTCTCCTTTGAGCTTTATTCCGGTAGCAGAAGATACAGGACTCATTATTACTATTGGGCAATGGGTACTAGAAACTGCTTGTGCACAATTAAATCGATGGGATAAAGATGAGCTGACACGTTACCTCACCTTATCAGTCAATGTAAGCGCTAAACAATTTTTTCAAACAGATTTTGCGGCGCAAGTAATCGCAACAGTTCGACGTTACGGCATTAATCCGACAAAGCTAAAACTGGAATTGACCGAGAGTATGTTGGTAGAGAGCATTGAAAACTTCGTCTCAACCATCAACACTTTGAAGGAAATTGGCATTAAAATCTCATTGGATGACTTTGGGACGGGCTATTCATCTTTACAATATTTAAAAAAGTTAGGAATTTATCAACTAAAAATTGACCAATCATTTGTACGGGATATTGCCACTGATATTCATGATCAAGTGATTGTTCGCACAATTATTGCAATGGCACACAGCCTAGATATAAATGTCGTTGTTGAAGGCGTTGAAACAGAAGAGCAGAGACAAGTTTTACTTACTATTGGTTGCTCTCACTTTCAAGGTTATTTATTTAGTAAACCTGTTCATATTGATGAGTTTGAGGGGTTAGTTAGAAAGTCATAGATATTGTTCTCATTCTATGTACGTATTTTACTTTTTTGATCCTGAAATCAGTCTCAAAATTGATCTTTGGAACGCTCGCTATACAGAGGGTCATTGAATCAACTGTTGAAACAGGTTAATGGATGAGAAAGTTATAATTTGATAGTGTTAGGTATCAATTTTATCCGGTAAATCGACAAAAAAGCGCTAGACAGGCACGTTGACTTCCATTCTTTGTTGTCAGAATACGGGATCAGTGAATAAAGTAAGGCAACCAGTTTCTAATGTTAGCAATCTCCGCATACCACACGCTTAAAGCCATGCTCGGAGACGGCCATAACACAAAAAATTATCAAACTCTCGAACAACGTATTTTGGTAAGCGTTTATCTTGCTCGGTAAGTGCTTCTTCAAATACCGAAAAATACTGATTAACAAGTTGATACAATAGAGTTATTTCGGGCCGGTGACATTTGTATTGCACCACTTGCTGTAGTGCCAGCGCTTTATTGATTTCTACAACCGCAGTATGTCGAGCTTTCATAAAGCCAAAAATGTTGAGGTGGCCGACTTCAGTTCATTAGACTAATCATTTATTTTAATATGTAGTGAGTCTATTTGAGCTGATTGGCTTTTCGGTATTTACCTTGATAGTCAAAAAGTCTGCTTTTGACACGCCAGTAGAATTTTTGTTTTCTACCAATGACAAAGTCAGGACACGGCAATATGTTAGCTAACTTTAATGCTTGTTCAAGTGTAGTCACTTCAAACGATCCAGTAGAGCCCAGCTGAACACTAATTTTAGCGCTAAGGCGTTTAGAAAAGATATCATTGAACGCTTTAACTTGATTTGGCTTAGTGAAGTCAAAAGAATCATTGAGTTCAACGCCTTCCTCGTCATGGTAAGTGATTTTTAACTTATCAGCTCCCTTATCACTAACTTTCGTTAAATTAAGACCTGCGCAACGAATAATTTTTGAATCTTTAAGTTGCAGTGCCTTTTTTAACATATCATCGGGATCAACCAAGACTTCATGACACTGTAAACAGTTACGAGCAGCTATGTCATTTTCACCACCGCAGTGAGGGCATTCTTTAAATACAAAACGATAGTTACATTGGCTCTCTGACCCTTGTTCTTCAATTAGGCCTTGGCATCGTCGGCCGTAGTGTTCCACTAAATAACCATCATCATCACAAATGCCCCAAAATAAATTGGGAAATTCACAACTTGGGCAAATAACTTGCACCGGCTGACTTTTACTATTCGGCTTTTTCTCACCGACTTCGGGATGATAGAGGTCAAAATCATTGCCCGTATAGTCAATGACCAAGCAATCTTTTTTGTTATCACTCAAACGCAGACCACGACCGATGATTTGCTGATAGAGACTAACTGATTGTGTTGGACGTAATATCGCAATCATATCGACATGCGGTGCGTCAAAGCCAGTGGTTAATACTGAAACATTAACCAGGTATTTAATTTCTTTACGCTTGAATGCCTTAATTAACTTATCGCGTTCAGTATTGTCGGTAGCACCGGTAATTAAAGCACTCAATTTGGCGGGTAAATAACTAAAGACTTCCTTTGCATGCTCAACTGTAGCGGCAAATATCATAATACCTTGACGTTTATAGCCTAACTCAATGACCTGCTCAATAATGCCTTGAGTCACCCGGGGATTTTTATTTAATAGATGATTGATATCAGTAGGACTATATTCACCAGAGGCGTTTGCTCGCAGGCGACTAAAATCATAATGCTCTATGGTGGCATCGACTAAATTAGGTTCGGTTAAATACTGGCGTTTAATTAAGTAACGAAGGGGTAGTTCATAAATACAGTGCTCAAAAGGTCGTTTTTCTTCACTTCGCATGAAACCACGGTAATGTTTTTTATAAATCCAGCCCATACCTAAACGATAAGGGGTTGCGGTTAAACCCAATAATTTAACATCGGGATTAACTTGCATCAATTTTTCAATAATTTGTTGATACTGGTTAGTATTGGACAGCTTGCTTGCTTTTTCTTGTGTTTGCTCTTTGGGCTCCCCTTTAGCTTCGTCTTTAACCAGCTCAGTGCTGGCTAAGTTAACTCTATGGCATTCATCAATAATAATTAAGGAGTAGGGCTCACTAAAGTCATCTAAATTGCGAGCTGCCGATTGTATGCTGGCGAACGTGACTTGGTGCTGAGTTTCTTTCAGTTTTAATCCAGCCGAATAAATACCGGCGGTAACACCATAGCTTTCATATTTTTGATGATTTTGCTCGACCAATTCTTTGACATGGGTGAGTACCAGTATTTTTCGCTTTGCCAACCGAGCAAGCTCGGCAATTACCAAACTTTTACCTGAGCCTGTAGGTAAAACAATCACCGCAGATTCGTTGGTTTTTCGAAAGTGTTTAAGCACCGCCGAAACAGCTTCTTGTTGATAATCTCTAAGTTGAAAAACTTCCACGCAGTGCTGTTGCCTTAATAGGGAAATGAAAACAGCCATAATAGCAAAGTAGTGGATAAGTCCAAAATTTAAAACCAACTTTAAACCTTGATTAGTTTGTAGCAGTTAATCTAATAGTAGGGTTTAATAAAAGACTAATATGCTGCGCATTACTGGGAACACCACTGAGGTAATTGAGCCCTAATATGATTTTTTTGCAAAAAGTTATACAAAGTAGTACTGATAGGTAACTTTACAGTCTCTTCTTAGTAACTAGGGAGTACTTCATAAAAATCAAACAGACAATTTATCTGTTTAATTTCTTATCTATAATGATCATGAGTTTACTCTAGTGGAAATTTATTGAATAAAACCAGTGCCCATAGACGTCCCATTCTTCACACAAAATATAGAAAAACCGATAATTAAAAGATTATGGTTTTTTGTTTTATAGCGCTCAAATCTCTATAGCAAGGGGTATATAAACAAGAAGTTATGAACGCACGAAGCTTTTGCATTTTAGTAATATATGAAAGTTGAACAAATGAATGTTAGGAAAGGATTTACAATCGATCTTAAACGACTAGGTTACCCTAATGTTTGGTGGTGTATTTATCTATCTCTTAAAATGCTTAAAATTAGGCTAAAAAATTGTGAGAGTTAGAAGTATTACCTCCACAACATATTATTATTGCTAACATAAGAGAAAGGTATAAAAATTGAAAATTAGCATAAATTATTAATTCAGGTATCATGTACCGAAGGTGTTATTAAATTATAATTTTTTTAGTTATGCTTTAGTGTCGTGTTTTTTAACAGTTATCAAAAATGAAGTTTATATTTGAATATTAGCCATTGAATTAAATAGGGTTTTATTTTTGGTGTATATCTTGCATACCACAAGTGTCTTGAAGTAAATGTCGTTATGCGACATCAAATTATTAACCCATTAAGGGCTTAAGGAAGTTGTATGAGTTCTAAAATCATAAATATTGTTGTAGTTTGTGTGTTATCTCTTTTTGTTGCCGATAGAGCAAATGCGGGATTAATTATTGGTGATCTTTATTCTGACGATACTGGTATCCAATGGGAGTATATAGGTTCTTTTGATGTAACTGGTGGTGATGATTATAGTCTTAAACCTGCTACTTATAATGGTATTGAGGCCGCAGAATTTATCTTTGGTCAACCTACAATTCCAGTATCATACGCTTTAAGTACAAACGTAATTACTGATTATACTAATATTGAAGATTATATTGTTAATAAAGAAGCTTTTTACCAGCAATATCGAATAGCTGGTGTTACATCATACGATCAAGCCAGAGCAACTAATCTAGCTGGTGGTATTGGTTATGACGCTGAGGGTGATGTTTCAGCATACGTTTATGATAGAGCGTTTGAAGGAATATACTTTAATTATGTATTTAAATCAGTGACTACTTCAGTGCCCGAACCATCAACAATTGCTATTTTCTCACTTGCTTTAATTGGATTAGTCTCTCGTAGGTTCAAAAACTAATAATTTTATTATCATAATCAAGGCGGTGTCACTCGATACCGCCATTGTTACAGAACATTAATATCTATTTTGCATGTATTATCTCTATAAATAACATCTATTTAACTGAGATACAGACCCTATACATTGAATCATTATTGTAAGATTAAGTTTTATAATATTTCTGTATTAAAACTTAATCTTTTTATTTAATTTATCTGTTAATCAATTCATTAGAAGACCACCTAAAATACATTGTCTTTAGTCTAAATACTTGTAATATGTAACCCCATAAGTATGTTTACAGTTATCAATCAGCTGCAGTATTTTTAGATTGTCTAGAGTATGTGGTAAGCCAAATCATTAGGAAGTTGTTTATGGAAAACTATACCAACCCAAAAAGTGCACAAGTCATTAATGTTAAAGGTGAAATTCACACCGATGTGGCTGTAGATACTCTATTACAAGTTGGTGATGTCGTTAAAGCAGGCGCCGTTCTTAATTTAATCAAAGGCAGTGAAATTTTATTAGCTTATGCTGATGGAAGTCAGCATAAAGTCTACAGCTACGAAGCTGAGTCGGTAAATGAAATTCGTGTAGATATAATTTCTCCTGATAACAATACAGAAAGTGTTGATAGTGAAGATATCAATAATATTCAGAATGAAATTTCAGCAATTCAAGATTTAATTGATGCTGATATTGATGCTGAGCTTCCTGAAACAACAGCTGGTCTTACTAGTAATGAAGGTACAAGTTTTGTCACGGTAAACAGAACAGGCGATGAAACGTTAGCGCAGGCTGGATACGATACAACAGAACAAAATAATATTTTTGTCTTACCCGGTGATTTAGATAACGAAAATAATAATGATAACTTTGCCTTATTTGATGCTGATGAAAATGTCACTGTAGCAGAAGATACATCAGCCACAGGTAATGTGCTAGATAATGGTGCCAGCGCAGGCGGCCCATTAAGTGTGATTAACTTTAGCATTGATGGTAATACTTTCGATGCGGGCGAGACAATTAATCTAGTAGAGGGTGAATTTACCTTAAATGCAGACGGTAGCTATACCTTCATACCTGCTGATAATTTTAATGGCACTGTGCCCGTGGTCAATTACACCGTTACTGATGGTGCAGGTAATACGGATAGTTCTACTTTAACGATTTTAGTAACACCCGTATCAGATCTTACTGATGCGGATGAATCTGTTACAACAGCTGAAGATACCCCTATTTCTGGCAATGTACTTAATAATGCTGAAACTGCAGATGGTCCTCTGACTATAACGAGCTTTAGTGTTGATGGTAATACTTTTAATCCAGGTGATACGGTTACTCTCACTGAAGGTGAGTTAACCTTAAATGCAGATGGTAGTTACACCTTTATACCAAATGACAATTTCAACGGCAGTGTACCCGTGGTCAGCTACACCGTTACTGACGGTGCGGGTGATACCGATAGTTCTACGCTAACAATTTCAGTAACACCGTTATCAGATCTTACTGATGATAATGAATCCGTCACAACAGCTGAAGATACCCCAGTCTCTGGAAACGTTCTAGATAATGCAGCAACTGCAGATGGACCATTAACCGTAACCAGCTTTACTGTTAATGGAAATACTTTCAATGCAGGTGATACGGTAACTCTCACTGAAGGCGAACTCACTTTAAATGCCGATGGTAGTTATACCTTCACACCCAATGATAACTTCAATGGTGCTGTGCCCGTGGTCAGCTACACCGTTACTGATGGTGCCGGTGATACAGATAGTTCTACCTTAACGATTTCAGTAACACCTGTATCAGATCTTACTGATGACAATGAATCTGTTACAACAGCTGAAGATACCCCAGTCTCTGGTAACGTTTTGGATAATGCAGCAACTGCAGATGGACCATTAACCGTAACGAGTTTTACTGTTGATGGAAATACGTATAATGCTGGTGATACCGTTACTCTCGCTGAAGGTGAACTCACTTTAAATGCCGATGGTAGTTACACTTTTACACCAAATGACAATTTCAATGGTGCTGTTCCTGTAATTACTTATACCGTCACAGATGGTGCCGGTGATACGGATAGTTCTACCTTAACGATTTCAGTAACACCCGTATCAGATCTTATTGATGATAATGAGTCTGTTACAACAGCTGAAGATACCCCAGTCTCTGGTAACGTTTTAGATAATGCAGCAACTGCAGATGGACCATTAACCGTAACGAGTTTTACTGTTGATGGGAATACGTATAATGCTGGTGATACGGTTACTCTCACTGAAGGTGAGTTAACCTTAAATGCAGATGGTAGTTACACCTTTATACCAAATGACAATTTCAACGGCAGTGTACCCGTGGTCAGCTACACCGTTACTGACGGTGCAGGTGATACCGATAATTCTACGCTAACAATTTCAGTAACACCGTTATCAGATCTTACTGATGACAATGAATCTGTTACAACAGCTGAAGATACCGCAGTCTCTGGTAACGTTTTGGATAATGCAGCAACTGCAGATGGACCATTAACCGTAACGAGTTTTACTGTTGATGGGAATACGTATAATGCTGGTGATACCGTTACTCTCGCTGAAGGTGAACTCACTTTAAATGCCGATGGTAGTTACACTTTTACACCCAATGACAATTTCAATGGTGCTGTGCCCGTGGTCAGCTACATCGTAACTGATGGTGCAGGTGATACGGATAGTTCTACCTTAACGATTTCAGTAACACCCGTATCAGATCTTATTGATGATAATGAATCTGTTACAACAGCTGAGGATACAGCAGTCTCTGGTAATGTTCTAGATAATGCAGCAACTGCAGACGGACCATTAACCGTAACCAGCTTTAACGTTGATGGGAATACTTATAATACAGGTGATACGGTTACTCTCACTGAAGGTGAATTAACTTTAAATACCGATGGTAGTTACACTTTTACACCAAATGACAATTTCAATGGTGCTGTTCCTGTAATTACTTATACCGTCACAGATGGTGCCGGTGATACCGAAAGTTCTACTCTAACAATTTCAGTAACACCCGTATCAGATCTTAATGATGACAATGAATCTGTTACAACAGCTGAAGATACCCCAGTATCTGGTAATGTGCTTAATAACGCCGACAGCGTAGATGGACCACTCACGGTAACGAGCTTTACTGTTGATGGTGATACTTATAATGCAGGTGAAACGGTAAGTCTTGCTGAAGGCGAGTTAACTTTAAATACTGATGGTAGTTACACTTTTACACCGAACGATAACTTTAACGGTGCCGTGCCAGTGATCAGCTACACCGTTATTGATGGTGCTGGTGACACAGAAGTTTCTACCTTAACAATTTCAGTGACACCAGTTTCAGATTTAAGTGATGATAGTGAAACGGTCACGATAGCAGAAGATACAACAGCCACAGGCAATGTGTTAGATAATGCTGAAACTGCAGATGGTCCACTAACTGTCACCAGCTTTACTGTTGGTGGGAATACGTACAATGCAGGTGACACGGTTACCCTCACGGAAGGTGAGTTAACTTTAAATGCAGACGGTAGCTACACTTTTACTCCGAATGATAACTTCAATGGTAGTGTGCCCGTTATTACTTATACCGTTACTGATGGTGCTGGTGACACACAGAGCTCTACCTTAACAATTTCAGTGACACCAGTTTCAGATTTAAGTGATGATAGTGAAACGGTCACGATAGCAGAAGATACAACCGCCACAGGCAATGTGTTAGATAATGCTGAAACTGCAGACGGTCCACTAACTGTCACCAGCTTTACTGTTGATGGTAATACTTATAATGCAGGTGACACGGTTACTCTTGCTGAGGGTGAACTCACTTTAAATGCAGATGGTAGTTACACTTTTACACCGAACGATAACTTCAATGGCAGTGTGCCTGTAGTCAGCTACACCGTTACTGATGGTGCCGGTGATACACAGAGTTCTAGTTTAACAATTTTAGTAACACCGGTTTCAGATCTTAATGATGACAATGAATCTGTCACAACAGCTGAAGATACAGGAGTTTCTGGCAATGTGCTTAATAACGCTGACAGCCTTGATGGACCATTAACTGTCACCAGCTTTACTGTTGATGGTAATACTTATAATGCAGGTGAAACGGTAAGTCTTGCTGAAGGCGAGTTAACTTTAAATACTGATGGTAGTTACACTTTTACACCCAATGACAATTTCAACGGTGCTGTGCCAGTGATAAGCTACACCGTTATTGATGGTGCTGGTGACACAGAAATTTCTACCTTAACAATTTCAGTAACACCGATTTCAGATTTAAGTGATGATAGTGAAACTGTCACGATAGCAGAAGATACAATCGCTACAGGTAATGTCCTGGATAACGCAGAAACAGCAGATGGACCATTAACAGTAACGAGTTTTACGGTTGAGGGTAATACGTATAATGCAGGTGATACGGTTACTCTCACTGAAGGTGAGTTAACTTTAAATACCGATGGTAGCTATACTTTTACTCCGAATGATAACTTTAATGGTGCTGTACCCGTTATTACTTATACCGTCACAGATGGTGCCGGTGATACTCAGAGTTCTACCCTAACTATTTCAGTGACACCGGTTTCAGATCTAAGTGATGATAATGAAACTGTCACTGTTGCAGAAGATACAACCGCAACAGGTAATGTGCTTGATAATGCTGAAACAGCCGATGGTCCACTCACGGTAACGAGTTTTACTGTTGGTGGGAATACATACAATGCAGGTGATACGGTTACCCTTACGGAAGGTGAGTTAACTTTAAATACCGATGGTAGTTATACCTTCACACCTAATGATAATTTCAACGGTGCTGTGCCTGTTATTACATATACAGTTACCGATGGTGCTGGTGACACTCAGAGTTCTACCCTAACTATTTCAGTGACACCGGTTTCAGATCTAAGTGATGATAGTGAAACTGTTTCTGTTGCAGAAGACACAACTGCCACGGGCAATGTTTTAGACAATGCAGAAACTGCCGATGGTCCAATGACCGTCACCAGGTTTACAGTTGGTGGGAATACGTACAATGCAGGTGACACGGTTACTCTTACGGAAGGTGAGCTCACCTTAAATGCAGACGGTAGCTACACTTTTACACCGAATGATAACTTCAATGGTAGCGTACCCGTTATTACTTATACAGTTACTGATGGTGCTGGTGATACACAGAGCTCTACCTTAACAATTTCAGTAACTCCAGTGTCTGATCTGAGCGACGATAATGAAACTGTCACTGTTGCAGAAGATACAACAGCAACAGGCAATGTTTTAGACAATGCTGAAACAGCAGACGGTCCAATGACCGTCACCAGCTTTAGTGTTGGTGGGAATACGTACAATGCAGGTGATACGGTTACTCTTGCGGAAGGTGAACTCACTTTAAATGCAGACGGTAGCTACACTTTTACACCCAATGACAATTTCAACGGTGCTGTGCCTGTTATTACTTATACCGTTACTGATGGTGCGGGTGATACACAGAGCTCTACCTTAACAATTTCAGTAACTCCAGTGTCAGATTTAAGTGATGATAATGAAACCGTTTCTGTCGCAGAAAATACAACCGCCACAGGCAATGTGTTAGATAATGCTGAAACAGCAGATGCTCCAATGACCGTAACGAGTTTTACTGTTGATGGGAATACGTACAATGCAGGTGACACGGTTACTCTTGCGGAAGGTGAACTCACTTTAAATGCAGACGGTAGCTACACTTTTACACCGAATGACAACTTTAATGGTGCTGTGCCAGTGATCAGTTACACCATTACCGATGGTGCTGGTGACACAGAAATTTCAACTTTAACAATTTCAGTAACACCAGTGTCAGATTTAAGTGATGATAGTGAAACTGTCACGATAGCTGAAGATACAACCGCCACGGGCAATGTGTTAGATAATGCTGAAACAGCAGACGGTCCACTCACGGTAACGAGCTTTACAGTTGGTGGGAATACGTACAATGCAGGTGACACGGTTATTCTCACTGAAGGTGAGTTAACTTTAAATACCGATGGTAGTTATACCTTCACACCTAATGATAATTTCAACGGTGCTGTTCCTGTTATTACATATACAGTTACCGATGGTGCTGGTGACACTCAGAGTTCTACCCTAACTATTTCAGTAACTCCAGTGTCTGATCTGAGCGATGATAGTGAAACTGTCACAATAGCAGAAGATACAACCGCAACAGGTAATGTCCTCGATAACGCAGCAACTGCAGACGGTCCTTTAACTGTTACAAGCTTTACGGTTGGTGGGAATACGTACAATGCAGGTGATACGGTTACCCTTACGGAAGGTGAGTTAACTTTAAATACTGATGGTAGTTACATTTTTACACCGAATGATGATTTCAACGGTGCTGTACCCGTTATTACTTATACCGTTACAGATGGTGCTGGTGATACCGAAAGTTCTACGCTAACAATTTCAGTAACTCCAGTTTCAGATTTAAGTGATGATAATGAAACCGTTTCTGTCGCAGAAGATACAACCGCCACAGGCAATGTTTTAGACAATGCAGAAACAGCAGATGGTCCAATGACCGTCACTAGCTTTACAGTTGGTGGGAATACGTACAATGCAGGTGACACGGTTACTCTCACGGAAGGTGAGCTCACTTTAAATACCGATGGTAGCTATACCTTTACACCGAATGATAACTTCAATGGTGCTGTGCCAGTGATTACTTATACCGTCACAGATGGTGCCGGTGATACTCAGAGTTCTACCTTAATAATTTCAGTAACACCGGTTTCTGATTTAAGTGATGATAGTGAAACTGTCACGATAGCAGAAGACACAACAGCAACAGGCAATGTGTTAGATAATGCTGAAACAGCAGACGGTCCAATGACCGTCACCAGTTTTACTGTTGGTGGGAATACGTATAATTCAGGTGACACGGTTACCCTCACGGAAGGTGAGTTAACTTTAAATGCAGACGGTAGCTACACTTTCACTCCGAATGATAACTTTAATGGTGCTGTTCCTCTAATTACTTACATTGTTACTGACGGTGCAGGTGACACTCAGAGTTCTACCCTAACCATTTCAGTAACACCGGTTTCTGATTTAAGTGATGATAATGAAACTGTCACTGTTGCAGAAGATACAACCGCCACAGGCAATGTTTTAGACAATGCAGAAACAGCAGACGGTCCACTAACTGTCACCAGCTTTACTGTTGATGGTAATACGTACAATGCAGGTGACACGGTAAGTCTTGCTGAAGGCGAACTCACTTTAAATGCAGATGGTAGTTATACTTTTATACCGAATGATAACTTTAATGGTGCTGTACCCGTTATTACATATACTGTCACAGATGGTGCTGGTGATACCGAAAGTTCTACGCTAACAATTTCAGTGACACCAGTTTCTGATCTGAGCGATTATAATGAGAATGTCACTGTCGCAGAAGATACAACCGCAACAGGTAATGTCCTTGATAATGCTGAAACAGCCGATGGTCCACTCACGGTAACGAGCTTTACGGTTGGTGGGAATACGTATAATGCAGGTGATACCGTTATTCTCACTGAAGGTGAGTTAACTTTAAATACTGATGGTAGTTATACCTTCACACCTAATGATAATTTCAACGGTGCTGTTCCTGTTATTACATATACAGTTACCGATGGTGCTGGTGACACTCAGAGTTCTACCCTAACTATTTCAGTGACACCGGTTTCAGATCTGAGTGATGATAGTGAAACGGTTACGATAGCAGAAGATACAACAGCAACAGGTAATGTCCTCGATAACGCAGCAACTGCAGACGGTCCTTTAACTGTTACAAGCTTTACTGTTGGTGGGAATACGTACAATGCAGGTGACACGGTAAGTCTTGCTGAAGGCGAACTCACTTTAAATGCAGATGGTAGTTATACTTTTATACCGAATGATAATTTCAACGGTGCTGTACCTGTTATTACTTATACTGTCACAGATGGTGCCGGTGATACCGAAAGTTCTACGCTAACAATTTCAGTGACACCAGTTTCTGATCTAAGTGACGATAATGAAACCGTAAGTGTCGCAGAAGATGCAACTGCTACAGGTAATGTCCTCGATAATGCAGAAACAGCAGACGGTCCAATGACCGTCACTAGCTTTACTGTTGGTGGGAATACCTACAATGCAGGTGATACGGTTACTCTTACGGAAGGCGAGTTAACTTTAAATACCGATGGTAGTTACACTTTTACACCGAACGATAACTTCAATGGTGCTGTGCCTGTGATTACTTATACCGTCACAGATGGTGCTGGTGATACACAGAGTTCTACCCTAACTATTTCAGTGACACCCGTGTCTGATCTAAGTGATGATAGTGAAACTGTTACGATAGCTGAAGATACAATTGCTACAGGTAATGTCCTCGATAACGCAACAACTGCAGACGGTCCACTAACTGTTACAAGCTTTACGGTTGGTGGGAATACCTATAATGCAGGTGATACCGTTACTCTTACGGAAGGCGAGTTAACTTTAAATACCGATGGTAGTTATACCTTCACACCAAATGACAATTTCAACGGTGCTGTGCCTGTGATCAGCTACACCGTTACTGATGGTGCCGGTGATACCGAAAGTTCTACACTAACAATTTCAGTGACACCGTTTTCTGATTTAACTGATGATAGTGAAACGGTCACGATAGCTGAAGATACTATTGCTTCAGGTAATGTGCTTGATAATGCTGAAACAGCAGACGGTCCAATGACTGTCACCAGCTTTACTGTTGGTGGGAATACGTATAATTCAGGTGATACCGTTACTCTTACGGAAGGCGAACTCACTTTAAATGCAGACGGTAGTTACACTTTTACACCGAATGATAACTTCAATGGCAGTGTGCCAGTGATCAGTTACACCATTACCGATGGTGCTGGTGACACAGAAATTTCAACTTTAACAATTTCAGTAACACCTTTATCAGATCTTACTGATGACAATGAATCTGTTACAACAGCTGAAGACACAACCGCAACAGGCAATGTCCTCGATAATGCTGAAACAGCAGACGGTCCACTAACCGTAACGAGTTTTACTGTTGGTGGTAATACATATAGTGCAGGTGACACCGTTACCCTCACTGAAGGTGAGTTAACTTTAAATACCGATGGTAGTTATACCTTTACACCTAATGACAATTTCAACGGTGCTGTTCCTGTAATTACTTACATTGTTACTGACGGTGCAGGTGATACACAGACTTCTACCTTAACGATTTCAGTAACTCCAGTTTCTGATCTGAGCGATGATAATGAAACTGTCACTGTTGCAGAAGATACAACAGCCACAGGTAATGTGCTTGATAATGCTGAAACTGCTGATGGTCCACTCACGGTAACGAGTTTTACTGTTGGTGGGAATACGTACAATGCAGGTGATACGGTTACTCTTGCGGAAGGTGAACTCACTTTAAATACCGATGGTAGTTACACTTTCACTCCGAATGATAACTTTAATGGTGCTGTTCCTCTAATTACTTACATTGTTACTGACGGTGCAGGTGACACTCAGAGTTCTACCCTAACCATTTCAGTAATACCGGTTTCTGATTTAAGTGATGATAGTGAAACTGTCACGATAGCTGAAGATACAATTGCTACAGGTAATGTGCTTGATAATGCAGAAACTGCTGATGGTCCACTCACGGTAACGAGTTTTACTGTTGGTGGGAATACGTACAATGCAGGTGACACGGTTACTCTTACGGAAGGTGAACTCACTTTAAATACCGATGGTAGTTACACTTTCACTCCGAATGATAACTTTAATGGTGCTGTTCCTCTAATTACTTACATTGTTACTGACGGTGCAGGTGACACTCAGAGCTCTACCTTAACAATTTCAGTGACACCAGTTTCAGATTTAAGTGATGATAGTGAAACTGTCACGATAGATGAAGACACAACCGCCACAGGCAATGTCCTTGATAATGCAGAAACAACAGACGGTCCAATGACCGTCACCAGCTTTACTGTTGGTGGGAATACATACAATGCAGGTGATACGGTTACCCTTGCTGAAGGTGAAATTACCTTAAATGCAGATGGTAGTTACACTTTTACACCAAATGATAACTTCAATGGTAGCGTACCCGTTATTACTTATACCGTTACTGATGGTGCTGGTGATACACAGAGCTCTACCTTAACAATTTCAGTAACTCCAGTGTCTGATCTGAGCGACGATAATGAAACTGTCACTGTTGCAGAAGATACAACAGCAACAGGCAATGTTTTAGACAATGCTGAAACAGCAGACGGTCCAATGACCGTCACCAGCTTTAGTGTTGGTGGGAATACGTACAATGCAGGTGATACGGTTACTCTTGCGGAAGGTGAACTCACCTTAAATGCAGACGGTAGCTACACTTTTACACCCAATGACAACTTCAACGGTGCCGTGCCAGTGATCAGTTACACCATTACCGATGGTGCTGGTGACACAGAAATTTCAACTTTAACAATTTCAGTAACTCCAGTGTCAGATTTAAGTGATGATAGTGAAACTGTCACGATAGCTGAAGATACAACCGCCACGGGCAATGTGTTAGATAATGCTGAAACAGCAGACGGTCCAATGACCGTCACCAGCTTTACTGTTGATGGTAATACATATAGTGCAGGTGACACCGTTACCCTCACCGAAGGTGAGTTAACTTTAAATGCAGATGGTAGTTATACTTTTACACCTAATGACAATTTCAACGGTGCTGTGCCAGTGATTACTTATATTGTTACTGACGGTGCAGGTGACACTCAGAGTTCTACCCTAACTATTTCAGTGACTCCAGTGTCAGATTTAACTGATGATAGTGAAACCGTCTCTGTAGCAGAAGATACAACTGCCACAGGTAATGTGTTAGATAATGCTGAAACTGCAGACGGTCCTTTAACTGTTACAAGCTTTACGGTTGGTGGGAATACCTACAATGCAGGTGATACGGTTACCCTCACCGAAGGTGAGTTAACTTTAAATACCGATGGTAGTTACACTTTTACACCCAATGACAACTTTAACGGTGCTGTGCCAGTGATCAGTTACACCATTACCGATGGTGCTGGTGACACAGAAATTTCTACTTTAACAATTTCAGTGACTCCAGTGTCAGATTTAACTGATGATAGTGAAACTGTCACGATAGCTGAAGATACAATTGCTACAGGTAATGTCCTCGATAACGCAGCAACTGCAGACGGTCCATTAACTGTTACAAGCTTTACGGTTGGTGGGAATACGTATAATGCAGGTGATACCGTTATTCTCACTGAAGGTGAGTTAACTTTAAATACCGATGGTAGTTATACCTTCACACCTAATGATAATTTCAACGGTGCTGTTCCTGTTATTACATATACAGTTACCGATGGTGCCGGAGATACACAGAGCTCTACACTAACAATTTCAGTGACACCGGTTTCAGATTTAAGTGATGATAGTGAAACTGTCACGATAGCTGAAGATACAACCGCCACGGGCAATGTGTTAGATAATGCTGAAACAGCAGACGGTCCAATGACCGTCACCAGCTTTACTGTTGGTGGGAATACGTATAATGCAGGTGATACCGTTACTCTCACTGAAGGTGAGTTAACTTTAAATACCGATGGTAGTTACACTTTTACACCGAATGATAACTTTAATGGCAGTGTGCCAGTGATCAGCTACACCATTACCGATGGTGCCGGTGATACCGATGTGTCGACCTTAACGATTGCGGTCACGCCGGTGAACGATCCACCAGTTGCGGCTGATGATAATTTTAGTGTTAACGAAGGCGAAATCGTCAGTGGCAATGTGATCAGCCATGATGACGGCGATGGCGTGATGGATAACGATGGTGGCGATGGTGCTAGTCTGAGCGTGACTCAAGTCAATGGCGTTGATTTAGTCTTTGATCCATTAACGGGTGAAGCCCGTGTAGATATCAAAGATGGTTTTATCTTAATCAAGGCTGATGGCAGTTTCACTTACACCCACAATGGTAACGATCTAGTAGGTGCACCACCAAGCTTTAATTATACTTTAAGTGATGGTACGGATGTTGATACCGGTACTGTGACAATCGCAGTAACACCAGTGAACGATCCACCGGTTGCAGAAGATGACGGCTTTAATATTGATGAAGGGGAAAGCGTTTCAGGCAATATTATACTTCATCACGATGGTGATGGTGTTATCGATACTGATGGTGGTGACGGTTCAACATTAGTGATAACTCATATTAATGGCGTCGAACTAAGCTTTGGAACAGATGGCTTTGCTATTATTAATGTCGAAGGGGGTATTTTAAGTATTAATGCTAGTGGCGACTTTACTTATCAAAATAGTGAAGGCTATGTTTTAGACGCTACTCCACCAAGTTTTGAATACACTTTAACTGATGGTATTGATAGCGATACAGCCAATGTAATTATTACTGTTAATGACTCTGCTCCAGTTGCTGTCGATGACAATAATTACATTATATACCGCGAAAAGGATGGGAAATCAAGGATCGAAGGTATCCGAGGAAATGTCATAAGTAAAGGTAGTTCTGGAGATAATCAGGATACCTCAGTTGATGGAACCGTAACCTTAATTCAATTTGAATTTGAAGGCCAAGTATACATTTTTGATACTAACAATACTTCTTACATTATAGATACGGGGTTTGGTATTTTTACTATGTATGATACAGGGAAGTATAACTTCATTTTAGCTTCAGGGACTGATGTTAATACTATTCCTACATCGATTGAATTCGTTTACACCATCCAAGATGGTGATACCGCCAATCCTGAAACAGATAATGCGACTCTAACCATTTATTTTGAAAGTGCAAATACTAACAACGCCAACGATACTAATGATGAGAGCTCTGCTTTATCTAACGGCGAACTTATCGACTTGTCTTTTAGTGAATCTGCTACCAGCCAAAGTCTAGGCAATCAAGGTTCAAATCTTGCAACTGATTATGATTTAAGTGATCTTTTGGTGCAAAGCCAGAGTGAAACTTTTATGTTTGATGAATTTTCGCAAAGTGACTTAAATACAGATCAAGAAAGTGAAGTTACAGTTATCTATGCAGACGAAAACTTGACCTTAGAAAATATTGATCAGGTCGACGCGCTTTCAAATACTGAAACAATAATCACCAATAATTTCTTAAATAAAGGTGTAACATTGAACAGTGATGCGTCATCAGAAATTGTGCCATTGCCCATTGAACTCGACACTTCAGACCAGATATGATTAAGTCGAGTAAATTAAGTAGCAAAACATAACAAGTACAATGAGCTAATGATGAGATGTACTTTCCAACATCATTAGCTTATTGGCTTTTTTAAGGGATAACATACTAGGTGCAATCAACAGTGCAACAGTCAACTCAATGGACAATTAACGCTTCACAAAAGTTAAGTTCAGACCCTCTGTTAGACAGTTTAGTGCTTATAACAGAGCATTATGGTAACCCGTGCTCTCCTGAAGCGCTTGCGGCTGGTTTACCACTTACTGGTGCTAATCTTACACCAGAGCTGTTACCTCAAGCAGCATCTCGCGCAGGGTTAAGTGCAAAATTAGTGCGTAAAGGCTTGAATGAATTACCCTCAATGTTGTTACCTTGTATTTTGATGCTAAAAGATAAAAAAGCCTTAGTATTACAAGAACTCGATATTGAAAAAAATATAGCAACAGTTTCTTTACCTGAAACTGGCGGTGAAGAACAGTTAACAATAGAGGAATTAGAATCGAGTTTTGTTGGCTATTTATTTTTAATAAAGCAGCAATATCGCGGTGATAGAAATTTCGATGTTCATCTTAATAGTTCAAAAGAACATTGGTTATGGCAGAAAATTAAGAATACTTCATCGATATACCGAGATGTAATTATTGCGTCAGTAATGATCAATGTTTTTGCTCTGGTATCACCACTTTTTGTGATGAACATTTATGACAAAGTGATACCTAATCTCGCTTTTGAATCGCTTTGGGTACTCGCCATTGGTGCCGGTGTCGCTTATATTTTTGATTTTATTTTAAAACAACTTCGTGGTTATCTAATTGATGTTGCAGGCAAGAAAATTGATATTGAAGTTTCTTCAAAATTATTTGCTAAAGTGATTGGTATACCGCTTGAAAAACGCTCGCCAAGTGTCGGTGGAATGGCAAAGCAGCTGAGTGAATTTGACAGTGTTAGAGAGTTTTTGTCTTCTGCGACAATAAGTGCCTTAGTTGACTTACCTTTTGCTGTGCTTTTTATGTTTTGTATTTGGCTTGTTGCAGGAGACTTAGTGATGTTTCCAATTATTGCCTCAATACTTATCATTGGCTACACATTATTAAATCAATCTAAACTGCGTAAAGCGATAGAAGAAAGTAATAAGTTTTCGGGTTTACGCCATGGACATCTGATTGAGTGTTTAAGCGCTTTAGAATCTATTAAAGCTAATGGCGCAGAAGGTGTTGTGCAAAGAGCTTGGCAGCAAATGGTTGGTCATACCTCGACCTGGTTACTTAAATCTAAAATGATCACTAATTCGGTCTTAAATTTTGCGAGTTTTATTGTACAAATATCAGTAGTCGCCGTTGTAGTGTTAGGTGTCTATCGGGTATCAGAAAACTTAATCTCGATGGGGGGAATTATAGCGGCTGTTATGTTAACCGGTCGTGCTATATCTCCTATTGCTAAGCTTGCTGGCCTAATGACGCGCTCTAATCAAACCTTAAGTGCTTTGAAACAACTTGATACTTTAATGGAGCAAGAAGGCGAATTTGAAGACAAAGCTCATTTGGTTAGTCGAACAAAACTCAGCGGCAATATAAATGCTGAAAATATCAGTTTTAAGTACCCTAATGCAGAAAGTGACTCTTTGCAGCCAATGTCAGTAAAAATTAATCAAGGAGAAAGAATCGCCATTGTTGGCCATAATGGTTCGGGTAAAACAACGCTAGCTAAATTACTATTAGGTCTTTATCAGCCAAGCAAGGGTAGCATTCAATTTGATGGTTTAAATCACCGGCAAATTCACCCTAGTGACTTACGAAAAAACATTGGCTATTTACCACAAGATATTGTCTTATTTCATGGTACCATCCGCGACAATATCCTCTTTGGTACTCGTCAAGTTACTGAGTATCAACTTATTAGAGCGGTTCAATTATCTGGTGTCAGTGCTTTTACCGATCATAATAGTCAAGGCCTTGACCAACAAGTGGGGGAAAGTGGTAGTGCATTATCACGTGGCCAGAGACAGTCAATTGTTTTAGCCAGAGCGATATTAAATTCACCTCAAATATTACTGTTAGATGAGCCAACCGCGAGTCTTGATGCTCGTGCTGAAAAGAAGTTTATTGAAGCAATCAATGCAACGGCAAAAGATCGCACTATGTTATTAATTACCCATAAAATGGATTTATTAAAATTGGTTGACCGAATTCTTGTTTTAGATAAAGGTAAATTGATTATTGATGGTCCAAAAGATAAAGTGTTAGCGCAACTCAAAGGCGAAAACTTAAATCAAGAGGCGAACTTATGAAGGTTAGCCAACAAGACCTAGAAATGGCTGATGATGTATATGGTGCAATGCTAACGGAAGTGCCAAGTTTACATCGGTTAACTATATGGGCAATGGGCGGATTACTTTTTTGTTTTCTTATTTGGTCATATTTTTCTGAACTTCAACAAGTTACTTCAGGAATGGGCAAGGTAATACCATCAACTCAAGTACAAATTATACAAAGTTTAGATGGTGGTGTATTACAAAAACTCTTTGTTCAAGAAGGTATGCAAGTAATTAAAGGGCAACCGATTGCAAGTATTGATGATACTCGCTTTAGATCTGACTTTGCAGAACAAAAACAGGAAGTGAGTAGCCTTAGAGCGAATGTCATTCGCCTTAGAGCTGAGCTTTCCAGTATATTGATTGGTGTTAGCGAAAGTTGGCAACGACAAATAGAAATAAATATAAAAGTACCCGTTTACCCAGACGATTTGCAACAAAACGCTAAGTTTATGGTTGAAAGACAACAAGAAGAGTATTCTGGAAGAATAGATAATTTAATCAATCAATTAGCAATTCAAGCCCAGCAGATACAACAAAGGGAACAAGAAGTTGCTGAATTAGTTTCGAAAATTAATACCTTAAAAATAAGTTATGAGATAGCCAGTAAAGAACTCGACTTAACACGACCGCTTGCAGAAAAAAACATTGTTTCAAAAATCGAACTCTATAAGTTAGAACGTAGCGTGAATGAGCTTAAAGGTGAATTAAGTGCGGTTCGTTTGTTAGCACCAAAATTAAAGTCTGCCATACAAGAGTCAATTTTAAATCGTCGAGAAACAGCACTTGCTTATAGAACAGAAGCGAGATCAGAGCTTAATGAATTAGAGAATAAACTATCTCGAATTAATGAATCACAGGTTGGTGCTCAAGATAAAGTAACGAAAGCATTAATTTTATCGCCGGTTATTGGTACTATTAAAACCATACACATTAATACCTTAGGTGGAGTAGTTAAGCCGGGTGAAACCATAGCTGAAATTGTGCCCACCGAAGATAAATTGATGGTTGAAGCAAAAATTAAGCCCAGAGATATTGCGTTTATTTATCCTGGATTGCCAGCTGTTGTTAAGATCACTGCCTATGACTTTACAAGATATGGCGGGTTAACGGGTAAAGTAGAGCACATAAGTGCCGATACAACACAGGATGAAGAGGGAAACAGTTTTTATCTTATTAGAGTACGTACAGATGCTTCAAGCATTAAGAATAAAAATGGCAAAGAAATGCCAATTATTCCAGGTATGCTAACAGATGTTGATGTTATTACGGGTAAACGAACAATTTTAGAATATATTTTAAACCCCATATTACGGGCGAATGAGGCTGCACTAAGGGAACGGTAAGGCTTGTCTACTAGCAATTAATAATAATAAGAATATGGAGTATTTATAAATAACATTATGTTTAAATTAAATAAAGTAACTATGGTTTGGTGTTTAGGCTTATCGGGATTATATTCCGCTAATAGCTATGCCCAAAGTTTAGAGGCAGCCGTTGCAAACGCACTTGATACACATCCTGATATTCGTCAGACATTTGCACGATTTAAATCTAAAGAAGAAGATGTTAATCGTGCCTCAGCAGGCTATTTTCCAACTATTGATTTAACTGCTGGTTATGGTTATGAATATACAGATACTCCCGGAAATAGACGAAATGCTACCATCGGCGATGACGGTGAAACTGAATTAGCCCGTGGTGAATTTGGTGTTAGTATTAAACAAATTCTTTTTGATGGCATGTACACGAGTAATGAAATAGATAGAACTAAATTCGAAGCGAGCGCTGAGCAATGGACATTAATTGCCAATGCAGAAGATCTTGCTTTACAAGTAGCTAAAGCCTATTTAAATTTTATAAAAACAGATGAGCTTGTTAAATTATCAGCAATAAACATTGCCTCACACCAAGTCATTTATGATCAAATAAAAGAACGTACTGATTCAGGACTGGGTAATATTGCCGACTTGTCTCAAGTTACAGGGCGGCTAGCCCGCGCGCAAGCTAACATGATTTCGGCGCGTAATAATAACCTTGACGCTAGGTCACAATTTATTCGTTTAACGAATACACAACCGAGTAACCTTGTGCTACCAGTACCTGATGCTGATATGTTACCTAAAAATAAAGCAACGGGGTTAACTCTAGCAATAAAACGTCATCCGGTAATTAAAGCTGCTCAGCAAGATATTAATGCGGCTCGTTCATTTAAAAGCTCAATAAACGCTAGGTATTACCCAACCTTATCTTTAGAGCTCGGTGTAAATTCTGACAATGATATTGGTGGTGAAAGTGGTATTAATCGATTTGGCGCTGACGTAGGTGGTCATCGAAATGATGCAACAGCAATGCTGCGCTTACGCTACAACTTTTACTCGGGTGGAAAAGACATTGCTACCGAACGAAGTGCAGCCTATAAAATTTCAGAAGCGCAGGAAATTAATTATAACGCTCACCGTCAAGTTACTGAAAGTTTTGGTCTTTCGTGGAATGCTTTTGAAATGTTAGCTTTACAAAAAACATATCTAAAGCAACATGTTATTACATCTAAAGATACACAGGCAGCCTACAAACAGCAGTTCGATATTGGGCAGCGAAATCTTCTCGATCTGCTTGATACCGAAAATGAATTGTTTCAAGCTCGTAAGGATTACCTTGATGCAGACTTTAATGAATTAAGCGCTCAGTATCGTTTGTTAAATGCAACAGGCCTGCTACTTGATTCATTGAGAGTAACAAGATCATCAAAATGGAAAGGTGAACACGAATACGAACAAGGAGCTTACAATGAATAAGTTATCAATTAAGCCAATAGAAGTTACGGCAAAATATTTAGTGGTCGCTTTTGCAGTATTATTTATTAGTGCTTGTGCTGATACTCCTGTAGTTACATTAGAAGACTCGGTACAGCAGCTTTATGATTTAACTGATTATGACAGTGATGGTGTAGTAAAAGCGCGTGAAAAATGTGATGGGACTTCTATTGGTGCTGCGATTGACAATTATGGTTGTGGTACTCAAACGTCTAAAATAATGCCTTTTAAAATTGATGTTAAATTTGTTAACAATTCTTATCAACTGTCAGACCAAGCAAATGAAGACATCAGTAAGTTAGCAGAACTTCTTAAAATGAATCCGCAAATCAATGTAGTGATTGAAGGGCATAGCAGTAAAGTTGGCGTGGCAAAATTAAATCAAGTGCTGTCAAATAATCGCGCTAAAGCGGTTGCTTTGGTACTAATCAATGATTTTAAAATTAATGAAGAGCGTATCTCTTCAATTGGTTATGGCTTTGAACGCTTAGAAAACTTAGCAGATACTGAACAAGCGCATGCTGAAAATCGTCGTATAATGGCCGAGATATCTCATATAGAAAAAATTGATGATCTCAAATGGACCATTTATACAGTGAACCAAGCTAATTAATTATTAATGAGTAGCATTAGAAGAAGTTCTTTTTTTAAATGGATGGTCATCAAGCCCATCCAAATGCTTCTCATCACCACAATATGTTTAGCGGCTATATTTGCTCAATCTACACAGCCCCTTAATGAAAAAGAAATTGTCTCATCATTAGAAAAAAGTTATGGAGAAAGAGCAGGTAAAAGAGGCAAAGCCTGGTTTAAATTAATGCAACCAAAAGTTCAACATTCACCCTTAGAAACATTACAAGAAGTTAATCAATTCTTTAATATGTTTAGGTTTATTGATGATAGTAAACTTTGGGGGGTGAGCAATTATTGGGCGACACCTATCGAATTTATCGGTGTTAATGGTGGCGATTGCGAAGACTATTCAATTGCTAAATATTTTACCTTATTAGAAATGGGTATTGCGGATGAAAAAATGAGGATCACTATGGTAAAAGCCGTCAATCTTAATCAATACCATATGGTACTCGCTTACTACGAAACGCCTAGTGCCGTACCATTAATTTTAGATAATCTAGACGGTGTTATAAAACCCGCAAATCAGCGCAACGATCTGATCCCTATATATAGTTTTAATGCCAGTCAATTATGGTTGAACAAAGCAAAGGGGCAAGGAATTCTTAGTGGAAAATCATCAAAGCTTAAACTTTGGCGAGACTTAAGACAGCGTATAACTACTTCAAAACTTAAACAACCCAAAATTAAAATGGAGTTTTAAGACCATGACCCTATTTAGAGAAATAAACTCATTACTGTTCGCACTTTTTTTACTAGTTATGACCAGTTTAGTTTATTTTCAATTTACACAAACCCGCGACTTTATGAATCAGCAGATGGATTCTGATTTAAACAACACTATAACTTCGTTAGGTTTAATGTTGAGGCCTCATATTGAAACTGGAGATGTAGCCACAGCAGAAACCTTGGTTAATGTCATTTTTGAAGGCGGCTTCTATCGCAAGGTGACGCTTAAATGGCTGGTTGATGGCAAAGAGCAAATTTGGGAAAATCCAATTGTTATTGAAGGGGTTCCACAATGGTTTATAAATCTAGATTTATTTGCCATACAAAAAAAAGAAAGTTTAATTACCTCAGGTTGGTTGCAACTAGCAACAATTGAAATTGAAGGTCACCCCGCGTTAGGTTATCAAGAGTTATGGCGGGTGATGAATGACACTTTGATGATTTTATCTTTGCTTTTTATTCTTTCTATTATTGTTTTAAGGTTCAAATTGAATCGAATTTTAAAACCATTACATAATGTAGCTATACACGCGAAAAACATTTCACAACGTAAGTTTGGTCAAGACCTTGAGTTACCGAAAACTATAGAGTTACAAGATGTCGTTGGCGCGATTAATTCGATGTCAGGACAGTTAAAACAAATATTTTCGACCTTGGATGAAGAGGTTAATGAATTAAAAGAAGATAAATTTATCGATCAGGTTTCTCAATTGCCTAATCGACAATATTTGTCTGCACAAATCAATAATTGGTTAAATGAGCCTGGATTTGGCGGACTTATTTTAGCTAAGTTTGATTGGCTTGAAGATGTTCATAGTAAGTATGGCTATCAAGGCCGAGATGAAATTATTAAGGTTGTGTCAAAACGAATGCAAGCCGAGTTGCCAGAAATCAGCGAATGTATTATTGCACGAATTGCCAACACCGAATTTGCATTTTTGATCACTAAAGCAGAAAAAAGCGTCATAAAAGTCTACTTGCAGTCATTAATTAGGATCATTAATCAAGAGATAGCAAAAGCAGGTTGCACACCTAATACTCGTTTTGCCTTAGGTGTTAGTCAACGCATTGATAACATGAATTCGGCTGACTTGTTATCTCAATCTGATAATGCACTACAACAAGCACAACGCGAGCATAAAATAAGTCATTGGATAGATGCGGATCAACCACAAAAATATAGCCGTGAACAATGGCGCAGTAAATTGGTTGATTCTATTAATAACAACCATTTTAGTTTTCAATGGCAGCCAATTTTAGCTATGACGACTCAACAAGTTATTCAGCGCGAAATATATTGTCGTTTATACATAGACAAACAAATTGTCACCGCATCTGAGTTTATGCCATTTATAGAGTTGTTATCGTTAGGTGCTCAGCTAGACAGATGTTTATTGCAGTCAATCGAACAGCAGAATATTTTGGCCCTTGCAGATGAGGGCATCGCGATTAATTTAACGCATGATAGTTTAAAAGATCCACAATTTATTCAATGGTTAGCGCAATACCTTAAGCAATCCGCCTATGCCGAACGTATTTCTTTTGAAATACCCGAATCAGCAGCCATAACCTCGTTTGAGCAATGTTATCAGCTAGCAGAAATTGTAAGAGCAGCGGGTGCTAAGATAGGTATTGACCAGTGTGGTCGTCAAATTGGCTCTTTAGAATATTTACAAAAACTCTTACCTAATTATATAAAATTAGACTTATCTTTCGCTTATTATGAGAAGTTAAATCACAATAAAGAACTTTGCCGTGCGCTAGTCAATGTGGCGAAAGGACTGAATATCTCGGTTATTATTACCGGAATTGAAGACCAAGCGCAATTAGCAGATTTTAATTCATTAAAAGCAGAGGGTTATCAAGGCTATATTTCTCCAGTTGAAGACGTTGATATTAATCTCAGTTAAATTTATGGGTATTAAAGTTTTAATGGCTTAATAATTTAGCTCTCCTATCTAGATTAAGTGTTTTTTAGGCACTATTTTATGAAAGAGACAATATTCATCTTTTGTCTCTTTAAGGAATGCTATAAGTGGAGAAAATTTTTATCAAATATTTACCCATATATAGCAACGCCAGTAAAATATGAAAACGTTACGCTTCTTAATTTAATCCATTACAAAAGAACAATTAATAACAAAAGGATTAGTCAATTGTTAGCGCAAGCAAACAACATTATTGCTTTTTTGTACAGAACCTTGGACTAAGGTACAAAAAAGCAAGTGATTAGTGATGTGTTAAATAAACGATTTATCTTAAAATAAACAACCACAAGTCATTAGAGGTATGTCATATTTAACACTATGAGTTATCCATAGTTTGTTCAAATTCCAGGGATTTAGAATGACAAGTATCAATAATACTAAAAAATTTAATTTATCGAGGTTTATTAAAAACCTAGCACAAAGTACTTTATTCTTATTATTTTTGACACAGGTAGTAGGGTGCTCATCTTTAAACGATGAGGCCGTTGTTGAAAAAGCTATAATAAGTGAATCCTCCTTAAAAGGCCCCTATGAAATAGCGGCTGAAGAAAATATCCCAAGCGTAATCAGCTATGAAGAGCCAGAAGATTCATTAAGATTTATCAATGAGCCCATTTTTAAATTTAATGATAAAGTATATCGCTACGTACTTAGCCCCTTCGCAGTAGGTTATCAAAAAGTTGTTCCTTTGCCTGTTGATCAAAGTATTCGAAACTTTTTTTACAATTTACGTGAACCGCTTTACGCGTTAAATCATTTATTTCAAGGAGAGCTTTCTAAATCGGGTAACAGTCTTGCTCGAGTGTTGGTAAATAGTACCATAGGTTTGTTTGGTTTATTTGACCCAGCCAACAGCATGATGGAACTGGAACGTGATAAAACAACTTTCGGAGAAACTCTTGCTTCTTATGGCGTCGGACATGGTGTTTATCTTGTTTTACCTTTACTTGGGCCTTCAGACTTACGTGATACGGCATCATTATCGTTCAACTACCTAGCACATCCTCTTAATTTTATTAATGATAAGAGGGCAGCTCAACAATTATTATTGGTTGATGGTATTCAAGCACAAACGCCTATTTTAGCTAAGTATCCACAGGTATTAACTGATGTTGAAAACCCTTATGAGTTTACACGTAATTTATATATGCAAAGTATCCAACGTGATGGTCAAGCACGTCGTAATGAAGTTTTTAAAACCGAAAAGCAAAAGCAACAATAACGCCTTTTGTTAGTACTTCTAACCCAAAAGTGGAATAAATATGTTTAAAGCGAGTGCAACCTTTTGGGCTTATACCAGCTGTATTATTTTTTGCATACTCACGGCTACATTAGCCTGGCAAGCGAAAAACTTTGAGATTGATGCCTCTGCAGATACTTTGTTAGTCGATAACAATAAACATTACATTTTAACCCAGCTAGCCAATCAACGTTATGGCTCTGAAGAATTTATACTGATTGCATTTAAACCAAGTAACAGCCAGTTATTTTCGACAATTAATCTTGATATCTTATCTGAACTTGGCAGAAAAATAGAGAAAGTATCTCGTGTTAAACAGGTCAATAGTATTGTTAATGTGCCTATTTTTTCTTCTGCTAAAACAGTCTCTGCGGATGTTGAAGAGTTAACTTGGGAAAATAGAAAGTTTGATGAGCAAACGTTCTCGCTAAGTTTAAAAAAACACCCTTTGTATGAGGGCTTGCTTATTAACAAAGATCAAACGGCATTTTCGTTGCAAGTGGTTTTTAAGACAAATAAAAAAGTTGAACAGGTAAATGACAATATTATTGACATTAAACGTCACTTATTAACCCGAGAACTCACCGATAAAGAACAATATGCACTTGAAGCGTTAAAGCAACAACAGCAGAAACTTAATAAGCAACTCGAGCAAACTCGTATTGATGAAATTGAAAATATTCGCGCGCTTCTATTGCCCTATAAAAAAGACGGGGCCTTTTATTTAGGCGGTAATAATTTATTGTCATATGAGTTAATTCAAATTATCCAGAATGATTTAGTTCTTTTTGGTGCTTTAATTGTTCTGGTGGTTATTGTGTTGTTGTGTTTTTTGTTTAGGCAAGTAAGTTGGGTAGTTTTACCCATAGTTTGCTGTGCAACAAGTGTTGTTATGACGATAGGTTTACTCGCGGCACTGGACTTTAAAGTTACTGTTATTTCAGCGAATGTATTTGCCCTGCAAATTATTTTGTCTTTAGCGATGATAATTCACCTTATTGTACATTACCAAGAGTTGGTGTTAAAACACATCGACTGGGATCATCAAACACTTGTATTGGCAACCATTAAACAAAAAATAAAACCCTGTTTTTATGCAGGTTTAACGACCTCTATTGGTTTTGGCTCACTTATCTTCAGTGGTGTTCAGCCAGTTATAAGTTTTGGTTGGATGATGGTTGTTGCCATGCTGGTTAGCTTCATTGTTAGTTTGGCTTTTTTCCCCGCATTACTCTTGGTCATTTTTAATAAACAAGGTTTTGTTAAGCAGCATCATCAGATTGAAAGGGGAATGAAAGGCGCAGCAACTTTTGTTATAAATCAGCCAAAAAAGATTATTATTATATCTACTTTGATCACCCTTGTTGGTGCCTTGGGTTGCCTAAAGTTAACGGCAGAGAATAGTTTTTTAAATTACTTTAGTGAATCAACCAATGTTCGAAAAGAGCTAACCTTTATCGATCAAGAGTTTGGTGGTTCGACGCCATTTGACCTGTTATTGAATATTCCAGATAAGCAAATAAAATCAGGATTAGTTATCTCAGCCAGTGCAGTGCAGACGGTAACAGATATTCAAAATATGTTAGCAAAAGAGCAAGCCATTGGTGCGATTACCTCAATTGCCGACTTCACTAAAATTGCTCAAGTTGTCTATGGTAAACCCCTGACAGAATATGAACTTACCGCACTCTACAAAAGTTTAGATGTTGAGTTACAGCAGAAACTTTTTGGCGCTTACTTTTCAGAAAAAAATAACCAAATACGAATTTCTATGCGGGTTCAAGACAGCACTAAAGATTTAAATAGAGCCGATTTGTTGGCACATATTCATAAAGAATTATCTGCAATGGGCATTAAAGAGCAGCAGTATACATTAACTGGTTTGTTCATCCTTTATCAAGATGTACTGTCACGTTTGCTCGATTCGCAAGTGCTGACGATACTCATTGTTTATGGTGCGATGGCGATAACACTGATGATTATATTTTCATCGTTCAAAGTTGCCTGGATTGCTTTAGTGCCTAATTTTATTACTACCGTAGTGATTATGGGCGTCTTAGGAATATTTTCAATTCCGCTAGATTTAATGACTATTACTATAGCCGCCGTAGCTATGGGAATTTCAATGGACGATACTATTCATTATATTCACCGCTATATAGAAGAAATGGAACTTGACCAAGCTAATAGCGATGATTGGATTAAGCGGACAAATTTATCGATTGGCTATGCATTAATATATACGACTACCGTTATTGTTATCGGTTTTGGCACCTTAATATTTTCTAATTTTGTGCCAAGTATATTATTTGGTTTACTGACCAGTGTGGCGATGATAGTTGCTCTGGTTACCGACATCACAACCTTACCGGTATTATTGAAAAAATATTTAACTAAAAATAACCTTAAACAAAGCTAATCTTTTAAAGATATTAATCGAGCTAATGAATCAGTTAAAAAATTAAATATCAAAGCACACGTTAACTGCTGATCGGCTAATGCGAAAACTGATAAGGGTAAAGTTTAATTGTGGCGGTTTTTATTCTTTATAAATAGATATATATTTCAATAAGTAACTAGTTAAATGGGGTTGAAATTAACGGTCTTAATTTAGATGCTTGAATTAAAGCCCGTACAGACCCATATTTACTTTTTATATTAAACGAATTTTAAAATACTTTTTAGTGAGATTTACTATGACTGATTCACCTATTCAAATAGTTTGCGCAAGTTGCGGTACGAAAAATCGTCTAGCTAAGGCTAAGCTCAATGACCAGCCTCTATGCGGTAAGTGTGGTAAAGCTGTGCTTTCTATTAACCCTGTTGTTGGTAGCGATAAAAACTTTAACCGTTATATTACCGACAACGGTTTACCTGTTGTTGTCGACTTTTGGGCACCGTGGTGCGGGCCTTGTAAACAATTTGCACCCACTTTTGAACAGGTTGCTGCCGATATGTTTACACAAGCTTGTTTTGTGAAGTTAGACACTGAAAGCAATCAAAATACCGCAGGAGGGCATAATATCCGTTCTATTCCTACTTTAATGATATTTCATCACGGCAGAGAAATTGCTCGAATGTCCGGCGCCTTACCCAAAGCACAGTTCAAACAATGGCTAACTGAAAATTTACCGATGACAAACACATTATAAGTGTCGTAAAGAACATTCTATATAGGTGCTGTGGTTACTCACAAGAGACAAAGATTATCCTTGTGAGTAACAAGTTAAACGATTTTATCAGTTAACGTTATTCGTTTAATAGCGAGATAAAAAAGCTCATTTCTAAAGCTTTTTCTTTTAAACTTTTAAATCGTCCTGATGCACCGCCATGGCCAGCGTCCATATCTGTCTTAAACAACAACAAATTATCATCTGTTTTAAGCTCTCTCATTTTAGCTACCCACTTCATTGGTTCAAAGTACTGAACCTGTGAGTCATGTAATCCGGTGGTCACCAGTATATTTGGGTAGTGTTGAGCAGTGATATTATCCATTGGTGAATAAGATAAAATATCTTGGTAGGCTTGTGCTTCGTTTGGATTTCCCCATTCGTCATATTCATTGGTGGTTAGCGGTATGCTTTCATCGAGCATCGTTGTTAACACATCTAAAAAGGGCACATGAGCGCCAATGCCTAAATATAGTTCCGGTGCTTGATTGACCACAGCGCCCATTAATAAGCCGCCAGCGCTACCGCCAGAAGCAAATATTTTATCTTTAGCGCCATATCCTTGGGCAACTAATGCCTTAGTTACATCAATAAAGTCATTAAAGGTATTTTGTTTAAGCGCTTTTTTACCGGTTTCATACCACTGCCTGCCTAACATTTCTGAGCCACGAACATGGGCAATAACATAAACAAATCCTCTATCAAGTAAACTTAACGTTTGACTCGAAAAATCAGGATCTATGGTTAAGCCATAAGCACCGTAACCGTATTGAAGAAGTGGGTTGGTACCATCTTTTTTAAAACTATTGCGACGATAAACAATTGACACTGGTACTGTTGCACCATCACGAGCGTTAATAAATAGACGTTCTGCTTGATAATCGTCTTGGTTAAAGCCACCTAAGACTTGTTGCTGTTTCAGTAACTTTCGCTCACCTGTTACTAAGTCAAATTCAAATAAAGAATCGGGTGTTGTTAAGCTAGAATAATATAATCTTGCGATGGTACTGTTTGGCTCCGGATTTTCGTCAAGACAAGCAAAATAACAGGGGTCATCAAAAGATAGTGGATAGTGATGACCGGCATTTTCTCCCTGAGTTGTGTGCACGATAAAACGAATTTGACCATTTTCTCTTTCGGTTATTACAATGAAACGGTGAAATAATTCAATGCCTTCAACCAGTACATTTTCTCTGTGGGGAATAATTTCTTGCCAGTTATTGATATCATCAATTTGTGCAGCCGTGGCTTTCATTAACCTGAAGTTTTTAGCTTGATAGTTAGTCACAATATAAAAAAATTCACCCATTTTATCGGCGTGATATTCATGTTGTTCTTGATAAGGTAATAATTCGGTAAACTGCCCATTGGGCTCATCGGCACTGAGTACTAAATAATGTGTAGATTCAGTGGCATGTAAACAAATATAAAGCTGAGAGTCATCTCTGCTCTTATCTAAGCTGATATAAAAACGGTGGTCGTCTTCTTGATAAACAAGCACATCATCAGCTTGTGGTGTTCCTAATGTATGGCGATATACTTGTGTGCCAAGCAAAGTTTCTAAATCTTTCTTTACATAGAAAAGGGTTTTATTGTCGTTCGACCAAACAACTTGTCCTTCAGTTTCAACAAGAATATCGGCTAAATAAGCATCTGGCCCATCAGATGTCTTAGTTAAATCTTTAAAATGAATGGTATAGATACGACGACTGTCGGTATCTTCAGATATTGACATGATTTGGTCATTTTGACTTATTGATAAGTCCCCTAAATCATAAAACTCATGATCTTGTGCGCGCTCATTAACATCTAATAAGAGTGTTTTATTTTCACCGGCAAAACTTGTTGCTCGGTAATAGTTGGAAAACTCTTGCTCGCCATTAATTTCGCTGTGATACCAATATTTTCCATCTTTTGCTGGAACAGTATTATCGTCCTTGACAATCCTGTCTTTAAGTTCATTAAAAAGTAGTGCTTGTAAAGGTTTTTGCTTGGCCAACATGGCATCAGCATAATTATTTTCATCATTAAGGTGTGCTAAAACTTTTTCATCACTGCGCAGGTCATCACGCATCCAATAATAATTATCGATGCGTTGGTGATTGTGTTTTTCCATCGTATGAGGAATTTTTGTAGCTATTGGTGCTATAATTTTTTTGTCTGACGCCGCTGATATAAATGATGATGTTGGCACTAAGTGCTCCTAGTTAAATAATAAATGAAATGATAATAATTTAAGAAAAAGCGCGATAAAAGTCTATCGAGCTTTTTTAGATTAAGTGAACGCTTGTAAAGAGACTATGCAGAGCTCGCTATGTTTTTATCTTAATGATCAGGTTATCTTCGATAAACTTTAATTGCTCAAGTAATATCTCTTGTGAATCACCTGACATAAATACATGGCCAACCTCGCTGCTGGTACTGTCGTGTGCGTAAACTTCATCTCCAGCTGCAATATTAAGTTTAAATTGGTCTATTTCTTTAAGTGCTTTGCATTGCTCGATACCGGAAATCTCATCAATAGTTCCTGGACCAGGATGGATCATGAGTACGCAAGCAAATTTATTAGCTTTGACAGGTAACGGGGTTGGAGTCGCTCCAGTTTCTAACTCTACATAGGTTTTCCATGGGTTGAAACCATAGGCATATTGAATGAGTTCCATATAGTATCCACCTGGTGGGCGAACGGCCATTTCGCCAAATACTGGCCCCGCTTTAGTCAGATAGAATTCAGCATGAGTCATACCATTTTTAACGCCAAATCCTTTGATGACTTGATCATTTATCGCGATGATTTTTTCTTGCAATGCGAGGGTTAAATTTGCCGGTAATATTGATTTTTTCCATTGGTGAAGATAGTCGGTTATATTATGAAAAATTGGCACGCCATTATGGATCAACGTTTCTACGCTAACTTCACTTCCTTCAACAAAAGCTTCAGCCAGTAGGCCGGGCTTTGAATGCAATGCTACTTCCGCTAAGCTTTTTAGCACCATGACACCTCTTGCACCCGATTCGGCTACAGGTTTAACAACAAGTGGCAGGCCTAACTTATCAACTAATTCTTGTGGCGTATCGTTGTCATTGATGAGATGGAATTTTGTAATAGGAATGTTGTGCTCTAAAGCTTTGAGCTTCATCTCGTTTTTATTATGTAAGATACGGGTAATGTTAAGTGGCGTGCCTGTTAGTTTGAATTCTTTACGAACCATAGCAGCAATATCGACACTTGATTCAGTGGCTGCGATAACATATTCAATATTAAATTCACGAATTGCTGCTATTTCAGCTTTTAAAAGCATTTTTTCTGCGCTTTCAAATGATGTTTCAATACAGCCCGACAATTTTTCTTTTCGACTTTCGTGAAAGGGACCATCACTCCAGAGAAAAACGTTATGGCCCAGCTTTAATGCGGCTCGATAACATCGACCTCTTCTACCCACGATTAATACATTCGCCACTCAATACCTCTGATAATTTCTAAATCACATATTTATCTGCTGAGTCTAGTGAATATATATAAATTAATATATAAGAATATTTAGATAATTTAGCGCAGTAGAAGAGGGGGGATGAAAATTTCAAACAGTCTAGAAATTTGGATCGTCGTTGTATTGTTAAGTAGGGTCAGGCAGCGAGGTAGATACTGCTTTGCTGACCCATATTTAATATGCCTTGGAGAAGGCATATTAGCTTATTATTTTTTATTGATAAGGCTTAACGGTAAAACGCTTCAACTGTGCCTTTAGCCGTCATTAAAAGTGGCTGACCACGACGGTCTAACGCTTTGTTCATGGTGACTTTTACCCAACCTTCGCTGATGCAATACTCTTCAACATCGAAACGTTCTTTGCCATTAAGTCGAATACCTATCTCGTGTTGAAAAATTTCTTCTACATGATGTGGGCTGCGGGGATTACCTGATAGGCGATCGGGTAAAGCGGGTAGCGATGTAGTATCGTTCATGTTTGTGACCTATGATAAAAAAATTGCGCTATTGTAGGCAATATATAGATAGCGCTCAAGCGCTGTTGTGATAAATTTTTAGCCTTTGTTTAAAAGTCTAAATAAACCTCAAGTTTATAACGCCGGTAAGGGGGATAATCTTCGATACTTAAAGCCGTTATCGAGTAGAAAAACTAAAGGCTATCCAAGTCAGTCTACTCATCGTTGCAATACTGTTATTAGAAGCGCCAATCTTTGATGATTGGATTCCTACTCCCATCGACAAACCATAATGCTGCAACTAAACCCTCGGTATCATTAGTGACGGTAATTACAGTTTCAAAAACCGCTTCATTCAATGATGTTCTTAGTAAGCAGCTATCATAATTAATGTTATAGCTGCCATCGCTATTTTCTTGATAATCACTGCACAGTGATAAATAGGCAGCTTGATCATCATCATCAGATCTGATTATTTTTAAATTAAATGAACGCTCACTATTTAATGAAAATCCATCGGGTACTGATATATCACCGCTGGTTTGTGCACTACTTTCTAACACGTCTCTTGCCTCTAGGGGACTAGTTTCTGCTAAGATAAACTCAGTTACCACAAGTTGGGTTACAATCGGGTCAGGCAAAATAATCTCTGGTTGTTGTTCTTCTACTACCGGTTGTGGCGTTACTGATACTGTTTCTCCGGCCGAACCACCGCCGCCACATGCCGTTAATAAAGCACTTAATAGAACACTCATATATAGCTTATTCATATGTCACTCCTTTAATCTAAAAATGTATTTTTTATATTGGCATTATTTTCTATAAACCAGTCATCATCAATACGACCTTCATTGATAATAAAGCTAGAAAACATGGGGTAAGCGTAAATTACATCCATATATTCCAGAGGATATTGCCATTGTGAACCAACATTGATCGCCCAAGGCATACCATTCTCATTAACAAAGTAACGCTCATTATCAGGTTCGCTCTTATCTTCACCTCTGTTAAAAAAGTCTGTTCTAAAAGCTTCGGTAGGAGCTTTATTGGGCAAATGTATTTCGTATGCTCTACCAGGAGCCTGTCCGAATACATAACCATGCTCATAGCTTTCAGTAGCGAATAAAAATGGGTCATAAGGGAACGCAGGCATTTCTTCAATAGGAATTGCACGGGTCATTGGCAGTGTCATTGAAAAATGCATTTGAATTTTAGAACCACAACCCGGTTCACTTCGGTAATACTTACAGTTTTCACCCGCACTTACATAGTCCCATACGTCGTTGGTAATTATTGCGATGGCTTTATCACGCCCCTGCTCTAAAGGTGAGGTGAGCTGAGGCACGTTGTTAATGGTATAGCGGATATCATCTTCGTTAATCGTTTCTCTGCTAATACCAGGTAATTGGAAAGCAAATCCGTTGTGATAAGACCCGCCAACAGCGGCAATTTGCCCTTCAAGTTTCACTCGAATAACTTCACCATCAAGTATATATTCACTAATACGATAGTTCATCACTAAGTCATTGAAGTCATAATCGCCGACTATTGGCCAATTATCTTCAAAGGCAATAGTAGCCCAGCCAGAAGCACTTGGGTAATACTCTATGCTAACGTTAGCTTCTGTTATATCCACAAGATAATCTTCAACTTCACCATCACTAACACCACCTGTTGGACCTAAGTCAGCAGTGCTACTTATTCTAAAACGTGCCCAAGTACTGTTCGCTTCAGCCCATGTCGGCACTTCATATGAAATAATATTACTACCTGCAATAACAGGTAACGCATCAATTATTTTCTCATCGGTTCCAAAAACACCGTTACCATCAAAATCTATCCATGCATTTACAAAGGCTGAAGATGAAGCAACAAGTTGTAGGACTGCTAGGTTACCGACTTCTATACCTGTGACAAAAGCAACACCATCATCATCATTATTACCGTCTGTTTCGTCATCACTTAGTGGAAATTGAAAGCTATCAAATTCAGCATCAACGCTAATACCCATAAAGATAGAATTATTTTCAGTACTATGACGAGCCCCATTATCTTCAGCAGAGCTACCGTAAGATGCAGGCGCATCACCAAAGTCAATGCTCGCTTTTTCTGTGGAAATAACAGGGGCTAGGGCACAGCGTGCACCATCATTATTACTCGAACTGGGTCCATAAGCATATAAAACAGCAAGTGAGTTTGCTTCTTTAGTATCTATTTTAAAGACTTTACCGTCGTTGTTACGACTAATATAAAGGTTTTCATCGACATCAAAGTAAATAGCGCCAAACGTACCTGATTCACCAACATTATTAATTAATTCTGAACTGCCATTATTTACATCAATACGATGAAGGTTACCGATATTATCAACACTATAGGCGAAACCATTAAAGGGATGAAAGGCCATATCAAAGATACGTAAATTTAAACTACTGCCATCAATAATACGTTCTGCAACTAAATAATTATCGGCAGTTGGATCTAATGGGATAGCGTATAAACCATTGGTGTTACCAGGGCGGTATAAATAATAGACATTGTTATCAAGGGCAATATCGCCAACATAGAATGATATTTCGGGTAAACCAGTTGTGGGTAATGTGGTTACTTGATAATTATTATTAATACGGACAGGTCCAGAAAATTCCGTGCTCCAAGCATAAAGATATTGGTCATGAAAATTAAAGCCCATCGCATTAAGTTTATTTGTTGTGCCCATAGTATTTGATAGTTGTTGATACTGACCGGTAGCCAATTGCACACCAAATAAAGTTGCTGAGGTATCTTGTATTAAAAAGGCATCGGTTGGACAAGCAGCAAACGGTTGCCCAAAAATGGCTTGGTTTACCGATAAAACTACGCCATTTATGCACGCCTCTTTCCCGATGATGCTATCTGCACCAAACTCAATAAAATTAGTGGCTGAAAAAGCACCGCCACAATCATCACCTACACCCGCTATCACAGCATTAGCACCAGTCTGAACAAAGCCTTTTGCAAATATATAACCACGAGCTTCTGCACCTGCGCCAAGTTGTGTGTAGCCAGCTGAGCCTGTTTTGTCACCAAGTACATTCCAGATAATAGTGCTGTTATCTGTTACATCTTTTAGTATTATCTTTGAATCTGCGGCTAAACTTAGGTAATTAGCAATGTTGAAAATCCATACACCGTCAACACCTTTGCCATCTAGGGTTAGTGTCTTACCGATAGCTATCGATAAATAATCTATGGTACTGTAAATACCCGCTTCAAGTGTTTCATCATTAGTACCAAAAGACGTCGATATAAGTTCTGTTCCAGTACCTAAAGCTTTCAATGTTACTTGTAATCTTGTAATTAAATCTTCTTGGTTTGTTACTAAGTTAGGGATGGGAGATGCCAGCAAAGAATTTGCCGTAAGAATACCGTCTATTTGGACCCCTGCGCCTATGGTTGTGGTTGTACCTGCATCTATGTTGCCATGAAAAACTGAACCGGCACCTATAGTTACTGTTGTGCCTGCAAAAACATCACCAGATACTTCTACTGTTGCATCTATTGTTACTGTAGTTCCTGCTGTTAGAGCGCCAGCAATGATCGCACTCGCACCAATAGTGGCTGTGGTTCCTGCTTCAATATCGCCATTAACCAGAGACGCCACACCAAGTGTTGCTGTAGTTCCTGCTTGGATATAGCCGACAACAGCTGCGTCTGCGCCAAGGGTTGTTGAGGCTCCAGATTCAACATTACCACCTACAATCGCATTTGCAGCAAGTGTTATGGCTGTTGCACTTTGAACATTACCGCCGACAACTGTTCGTGCGCCCATCGTTATATAACTGCTGGCATAAAGTGATTGGTTATTTAGCGCTGAATCTAATAAAGGTCCATTACTAGCCTGTGCAGTAGATAGGGTAAAAAACAGAAAAGTGGATATGACCAAGCTCGCTTGTTTTACTACGCGTCTATAATGTATGGCGCCATTACCCATAATATTATTTATTAATGCGTTAACATCAATATTAGCCAAATTGTGATCCCAAATATAAGCATTATTCCTTTTCATCTTACTACCCTCAATTGTATGTAAAATTTTATTTGTTACTTAAGATAGGTATTGCAAGTAATGAACCAATATAGTTTTAATTGTTAAGTTGATGATATTGTTTGTTATTATTGTTTTTGTGTTGGTTTTTCTATTTTTGTTTTGCGAAAATTATCATTTTGCAAAATAGAATAAAGTAAGTTTACTATTTTATTAATGGGGACTGATAAAGGATTAAGCCGCTGCTCTATTGAGATGCGGCTTTTGGCGTTCATCTGGTTAACCGTTATAACTGTTTATATTGAAAACCATTGACTAACCATTGTTCTGTTTGCTTTATCCATGACAATCCATAAAGTCCCACTAAGTGTTTAGGTTTTAGTTTACAACGAGGGTCTGATAATAATGTTCTCGCCTGGGTAAAATGGCCGTCACCAATATTGAGTTTTGCCAAGTGACATAAATGTGTTGCACTATATTTAAGCATATTGGCTGAGCTTTTATTACCTTTAAACCGAGATGCTTGCTCTGTTATCCGAATACTAAAACCACACTCTGTGGAAGGAATATTATTTTTACTCGCTTGGTTTTGTGCATCTTTATGATAAAGAGAATGAATATTTGGTGAATAAGCTATATCTGTATTTAACGCAACCCGACAGAATAAATCTTGATCCTCACCTATAGGTTCATTCAGAGGAAAACCACCAATGTCGTTAAATAATGACCGTTGAATGACCATAGAAGACATAGTGAAAGGTAGGTCTCCTTGAGAAGCGATATCAAAATAATCAGCTAATATCACGCCCTCTGGGTCGATGTTTTTTAGTTTTATTTTTGCATCGATATAGTTATGCTCAGATTCGACAATTTGGTAGCGTGTTCCAAAAAACTTTGCTTGCGGGAATCTAACAATTAAGCGAGCTATCTCATCTAAAAATAAGGGTAACCATTGGTCGTCCGCATCTAAAAATGCAATGTATTCATGGCTTGCTAACGCAACACCATTATTACGAGCGGCAGACACGCCTTGATTTTGTTGTTGGATGAGTTTTACATTTTCCATATTGGCATTTTTTACAATTAAGGCGCCATCATCGGTAGAGCCATCATCAATAACAATAATTTCAGCAGCGGGGTATTTCTGCCATGCGACACTGTTAAGTGTTCTTAAAATATGTTCGGCTTTGTTAAACAGCGGAATAATTACAGTAAATTTTATATTTTTCATTTTGATCACTCCAGTTAGATAAAGAATTTTTTAAAGCGCTATCAACTGATAACGTTGGTGGTATAAAATTTGTTGATAAACCTTTTACTATTTGGTTAACAATCGATTTAATATTGAGATTAAATAAATCTATTTGATAGTCTTGTGCTAGGCCAATCTCCTCACACCAACCTTTACATTTACTGTGATAATTAACTGACAGCACGGGTGTGTTAGCTAAATAACCTAAAATAGAACCATGTAAACGCATACTAACAATAGCTTTATAAGTGCCCAGTTTTTCGAGTAATTTAATGGGATCTGCTTGGTATTTTTCTATCGTTACGGGCACCGTTTTGTTTAAACGAGCAATAATATTATTGTTGATTTTCCAATCGCCTAATGAGCCATGTCCGTTAAACTCAATTAAGGTAATAGGTTCACCTGTTTGGGCGTATAACTGTGTTATTAACTGAGTAAATTGATGAAACCTTTGCTGTTCAGCACCTTTATTTGTTTTGCCCATCGCATTAATAGCAACAGAGCATAGTGACAGTGCAATGCCTTTACGTTCGACTTTTTCAGGTTTATATTTATCTGAACACAGCAGTAATGGTGCCAAATCAAAGGTTTTATTAACGTTAGCATTAGGGGCAATACTTTGAGCAATGTCTAAACTTTCACTGTCTCTGACGCCAATATAACCACATTCATTTAAAAATTTTGCACATGCTTTTTCTGCTGCGGTTGTATTAAACGGGCCAATTCCTACGCCTACTGCTAAGCTATTTTTAGGACTTGATAAAGACATTAATTGTCTTTTAAGGTTTATATCTGTTTCACTGTGTAAAACCGAGCCACCACCAAAAATAATACGTTTACTTTGAAGTGCAGCTTTATAATGCAATAACCTATTTTGCCCAGGAAATTGCTGGTTAAACTTGAGCGGTAGTTGATGATCCGTTTGTGTTTCTCTGCAATAATCGCCGTACAAACCGACTAAGGTATTTTCACAACCAATAATGTGTTGAGCCGCCCAGGCCGATGCATACATCAGCGCATCATCGCCGCTATTTTGCATGCCGTAATAGCCTACTAAATAAGCATCGTATTTCTTAAACATGTCTTTCTCCTGATTTTAGTGGATTAAGGGCAATGCCTATCCATAAAAGTGCTGGCCAATAAATAAAACTTAATATTTCTAGATTTTCAAAAAATGAGTAACAGATAAAAACGATTGCCATCAGCGCCGCGGTATAACAAATCTCGCTTTTAAGGCTATGCCAAAATAAATAGATACAGGTAAACGTTAAAGGTATAGCTAATGCTAAAAGTCCTACTATGCCTTTGACAAATAACAGTCCATACCAGCTGTGGTGTGAACCTATAGGCATTCCTTCAACGATTTTTGGTCCTTTCTCAACAATGCCATGTCCCCAAATTGGAGCCTCTGACTCCCAACGTTGCAACGCCAGTACTTCTAGCGTATTACGTACTCGTGTTGAATCAGGGCGCGAAGCTTTAATGTCTTCGTAGCTGTTAGTGATAAAATTAAATAACGGCTCGCCTAGTAATAAAATGGTTGGAATGAACAAGCCAAAAAGTATAATAAGCAGTGGATTTTTAAAATGTTTACTGAAAAAGCATAGCGGCGCTAAAGCGATATAAATAACCCAACCAGCACGTGATTGTGAGAGTAAACACATGATGAAACTGCCGGCTAAACCTGAGTTTCTCCAAAAAGGTTCTTTCTCTTGGCTTGTAAAAATTAAAAATATACATGCCATAAATCCTGCTGCAGGTGCCCAAGGAGTAAAAAACCTCCAACGGCCACCACCAGTTTCAGGGTTTAAACCAAATAAACTTACCGTGAAGAAGCTTTCACCGGGTCCGCCAATCACTTGTAGCGGTGATATAAATAAATCACCAGGGGCACCAACCATATAAAGAACAACAGTCACACCGGCAAAAACTAACGAATGAAATGAAACAACGCATATGGCTCTAACGACTAATTGCGGTTTAATATCAACAAAGGCACCAATAAATAAAAATAGCGGCATCAGTGCCCATCCTTTTGCCCAACCAATCGAAGACTTGATGGTTTTCGCTAGTCCCAAGTCCCAATTTGAATGACCAATGAGTAGCGCGACTAACATAAAAAAGCCACCGAGGATCCATAACCAAACAATGGCAGGTATCACTGCATTTTTGTCTTTGCCGTTTACATACCAACGTAATAAAACCACAATAAAGATCATCCAACCTATTACTGAGCCCATAACATAAAGACCACCGAATGCGAAGAATGGATAGGTAAGTGTTAACCCAAACCAAACTAGCTTTTCTTCGGTAGAAGTTGCAGTGGGATGCTGTGAAGCCATAAGTTAATTTGTCCAAATGGATGAATAAAGGCTTAATCTAAAAGTATTATTATCTTTAGCCGGTATTGTATTAATCATTAATAAATTGTTGATAACCTACTCATTGCTAAAACTGTGCCAATCCTATTTTTATTTTAAGCTGTTGAAGTTATGGGTTTTATTTTCTTTTCTTGAGGCGAGTGTTATCTTTAATTGCAAAATAAAAATAGGATTTTCATTTTGCAATTAATTATTTTTTATAAAAGACCATTATTATTTACAGATTTAACCTACACAATACGGGGAATAGGGTTGATAAAATAAGGAGAAGTCTAAGACAAGGCTAAAGTTAACCCTCTATCAAGGCGATTAAGCATTGATAGGGTTAACTTCTATTAGCCAAATTAGTTTTTCTTGAGTAAAACTTGAATTAACTTGTTGCGTTGCGATAAAACGAATAAGCCAAAGGTAATGAATAAAAACCCAGCTACAGCACCAACAAAGGCAATAATATTTTTAGGACTACCTTGTTTCGTTGGATAAGAAGGGGTTGTTAGCATTTGTAATACCGGATACGAGGCAAAAATGTCTGCTTTACTCGCTTCTAATCTTGCGGCTGCTGAGGTAAAAATAGCTTCTGCCATGTTAAATTCTCTTTGTAACCGCTCTAATTCCACTATTTCTCTAGAGTAGACCTTTAATTGGTCACCAAGATGTTCAACAGATCGTCCTAAATCAGCAAACATTGAATCTTGGCCTTTTTGTTTTGCATAAGCGGCAATTAAGTCAGCGAATAACTCAGCCCGTTTTGGGTTCAAATCCAAATTTAAGGAATTGAATATCTCACTTGAATTAACACCGTACATTTCGCTGCTTCTCTGGTTTATCGCAATTCGGGTAAAGTTTAATCTTTTTTGTTGTGCTTTCACTTTTGGGTGATTAACCCCCCATCGAGAGCTGTATTCGGTGAGTTGAGTAATACTTTCCTTTAATTCGGTAATATAAGCTCTAAATTCAACGTCTGATTGCAGGGCGAATGCTTGTCCTGCTAATTTGGGTGAAACCCCAAGCTCTTCGCTTAATTGATAAATATATTCTTGTAATTGCCTTGTTTCAGCTTTGACATAAAGTCGTTTTTCTTTGACACCGGATAAGGTTTTAACCAATTGGTTCATTTGATCGGTTGAAACCACAATGGATCGCTGTTGAAAATCAACAATAGCATTACGGGTTATATTCATTCTTTCCCGGTACTGGTCAAGAACATGGTTAATACTCCGGTCTCGTCGTAACACTTCATCGGCGCGAAGATTACTCAACTCGTCTTGTAAAGATTCATAGATGGCAAAGGTTTTTTCTTGTGCTAATTTTGAGCTACCAGCACTCATCGCCAATGAAATAATAGAGGTTTGCTCGGTGAGCTTAATTCTTGGTTGACCAAGTTCATCAAGCGAAATATTTAGTTTCTTAGCAGCACGCCCCCTAACACCTCGGCTTGATAGCATCTCTTTATAATTAACACGTGGGTTAAAGCCACCACCAGAAAAAGGGGTATTTGTTTGTGAAACAACTTGGCCGACATTATCCAGTGATACACTGTTACTGCTACCGGTTCCAGGTAAGACCATTTCCATATCACTGGTAAATGACGGAGCCTTATTCAAATAAAGCATAATAAGCAGTGCAACAACTAAATAACAAGCTAAACCAACCACTAAATAAGGGCGTTTTAACACTGAGTATGTTCTTGCTCTGAATAGGCCAAATGACGTTAACGTTACAATAGGATATTTCATAATTCACTTATAACAATTTAATAGGAAGCAGGATGTCGACAACTGTCTTGGCGATATCACGAAAGTTAGTAATATCTGAGTCGTAACAGGCAACAGCATCATTAGGCATTAAGTAAGGGTTAATATTGCCTTGATTCGGTGTCGTCATTAACGCTTCTACCGAGCGCTCAATAACTTGTGTTTCACCGGTAATTGGATTTTTACTCGCAAGAACTACTCGACGTGGCGCATTGGTCCAATCTTTACCACCGACACAATTAGCAGAAACCGCCGCTTGTAATAAGCGTGTACCATAAGGCAGGCTAGTTGAATATCGCCCCACGGCTGCACTCGCATTATCTCCGGCTGAATCAATGAGATTAGACATAAAAACACGAAATCCCTTAGGCGTAATTAAACTAGGTCTAACTAAGTGTGCTTGAAAACAACCGGTACTGGGTACGATAACGCGGTCACCTGCCACTAATGGATAATCCTTAACTAATTCTCCAGAGAGCATTCCTGTCATATCTATTTGAACCTGCCAGCCTTTACGGAGTAAAATTATTTGATCTAATTTTGCATCAGGTCGAATACCTGAAGCTGCTCTGATCGCTTCAGACAATAATCGCGTTGTTGAATAATCACCAAATGCATCTAAATGTTCTGCATTTTGAATACCATTTGGTTTCTTATTAATTAATACCGTACCAGGCTGAAAAACCGCACCGGCAACAGACACCTCAATTGATGACCAATTTAATACGTGTATGGTCACGCTAGCACTGGCGGGTTGAAATATTTCTGCTCTAATTAAGGCTAATTCAATTTTGGTTTCTAACTTATTGGTTGTCGCACCACCTGCTGAAATAACACCTATAATAGGTAGTTTTACATATCCCGCGTTATCAACAATATAACGACCATTAAAACCTTCACCATCTTCAATAAGTACTTCAACTAAATCCCCGGGACTTAATAATAAACCTTGCGCAAGAATAGGGTCATTCTCTGCTGAAGCTTTCATGTTTGATGAATGTAAATTTAATGGTTTGTCTGTTCTATAATTTAGGGCTGCGCCCATATCTTGAAACTGACTGCAATTTAATCCATCTGAAAATAGCGTTTTAGGTGCTTGCTCATGAATAAAGTCATCACCATTGTCAGCTGGCGTGCCATAAAATCTAAGTGCAGACTTATCAATATCTACTGATGAGTGTTTAGCACACCCCTGTAAAACTAAAATTCCAATGAGCGCGATAAGCGCTGGCATTATTTTGTAACTTTTAGCTGGGTGAAACGACATTGAATTCTCCATAACGATTTAAACTCTCTACACC
>NZ_JACGVN010000063.1:0-390 GCF_014077245.1 Colwellia sp. BRX8-9 | reverse complement strand
CGGCCGTGAAGGATTTGAACCTTCGACAAATTGGTTAAAAGCCAACTGCTCTACCAACTGAGCTAACGGCCGACATATAAACTGTGGTGTTGAGAATCATCATCAACTAATGCAAAAATCACTAATATGCTAATTTTGCATTGTACTTGTTAAGAAAGAAAGTGGTCAGCCGTGAAGGATTTGAACCTTCGAGTTAATCGGCTTAACGGTTAAAAGCCTCGGCTTTTTGTTGTTTACTATCTGACTTATAAATTTGGAAATTAATTATTTAAGAAGTGGTCGGCCGTGAAGGATTTGAACCTTCGACAAATTGGTTAAAAGCCAACTGCTCTACCAACTGAGCTAACGGCCGACATATAAACTGTGGTGTTGAGAATCATCATCAACTAA
>NZ_JACGVN010000054.1:0-502 GCF_014077245.1 Colwellia sp. BRX8-9 | reverse complement strand
TAACGACATTCGAAATGGCAATGGTTGAAGAAACAGCACAAGTCTATAAACAGCGCTTAATCGATATCAGTTGGTTTATGCGGGCATTAAACGAGCCTATTGCTCGACAAGCCAATAAAGAAGATAAATGCACCGGGCACTTTTGGGAAGGACGCTTTAAATCACAAGCCCTGCTCGATGAAGGGGCATTACTTGCTTGTATGGCTTATGTGGATTTAAATCCAGTGCGTGCGGGCATTGCTCCAACACCTGAGCAATCGAGTTTTACCAGTATTCAACTGCGTATCAAGGCAGCCATTATCGGAGAGCAACCCTCAACGTTATTACCTTTTACGGGCCATGAACAGCAAGAACAAACCTCAGGTATCCGCTTTAGTTTGAAGGACTATTTAACCCTTGTAGATGAAACAGGTCGCGTAATAAGAGCAGACAAACGAGGCGCTATCGATAACAAAACCGCAAATATACTGTCAAGACTTCACATCAGCGATGAAAGTTGGCT
>NZ_JACGVN010000079.1:0-277 GCF_014077245.1 Colwellia sp. BRX8-9 | reverse complement strand
GTTTCTAACGAAACTAACAAAAACATGCGGAGACTAATCCGTACATTCTTAGTTATGATTGTAAGTCTGACATTTTCACGCACAAATAAATGTGTCTTGAATAAGATGTTTACTCTGAGTAAGAGCAAACAAATGTTGATTAATAGCTTTCACTATTAATCGCTTTTGTAGATATTTATAAAATGTGCAAATCACAGCGCGACACCGTTCATTGCTTTATAAATATCTTATTTATATCAGCTTTCCAGATTGTTAAAGAACTCATTCTTAACGCGCA
>NZ_JACGVN010000053.1:0-755 GCF_014077245.1 Colwellia sp. BRX8-9 | reverse complement strand
AAAAAGTCTACATATGACGGGAATTACTGTTTATGGGGATTTAAAGCACACTTAACGATAGACGTTTTGAGCCCATAGTTTATTACATATTATTTCACAAAATAACTATGCTAAAAAATAACTATGCTAATAGTTTTTCGCAGCATGTCAGATTTTGTCGTCGTTTAAATTCATGGTGTTCATAATAAGCCGTTAACGAATCCCTATTGCCTATAGCGCCATGAAACAAGCGTCTAAAATCTTTTGTGAGTGTTAACCAGTTGTCGGTGTTGATATGTAAACGTCGTAATAATTTTGGCTTGCTTTGAACAATATAATCTTTTTTACTTTCTTTTATACAACGCCCTGTTAGTTTGACTAATTGCAGGTAATCCGTTAATTCAAAAGGTAGGCCTTTAGGCATATTAGCTTTGGGATCACCAACAAAAGGCATCAGGTTTTTGGGTTGCTTACCCTTTATAGCTTCGATGGCACGCTTTTTTACACTTGTGTATGGTGAACTCTCTGGCGTATCTGCCATACCGGCTCTAACTGGGTTTAAATCAACATAGGCCATGCAGGCTAAAATCGCCGATTCATCGAGTAAAGCTTGTGACTTAAAGCGCCCTTCCCAAAACCGGCCGGTGCAATTATCTTCTTGATTGGCTTTTCTCGCAATACGCTCATTAAGAACACGCATAAACCAACTTATATCCATTAATCGACTGCGATAGCAGGCTACCGTATTTTTTAATGTTGGAAGTAAGTATTCGGCA
>NZ_JACGVN010000072.1:0-328 GCF_014077245.1 Colwellia sp. BRX8-9 | reverse complement strand
GATTGTTAAAGAACTCATTCTTAACGCGCATTCGGTTAAAAACGTGGTTTAAAAAACCAAACTTAACATGTTCATCAGAACAGTTTAAGTTTGGTCTCTTTCTTTATACGAAGAATCATAATGGTATTTATATTTTACCAAGGCACTTGGATGCGACGTTTAGTTTACTAAACGAGTATTCAAGTAACGAAGATAAAATTTAAATGGTGGAGCTATGCAGGATCGAACTGCAGACCTCCTGCGTGCAAGGCAGGCGCTCTCCCAGCTGAGCTATAGCCCCATCGGGATTCTTCTAATTTGTTATCATGTAATTTGTGTAGACACTCGT
>NZ_JACGVN010000074.1:0-303 GCF_014077245.1 Colwellia sp. BRX8-9 | reverse complement strand
CTTTGTTTGGCGGTGAAATAGAGATTTGAACTCTACTCAAGGTTTAGTGCTATAAACCCTTATTTAAAATTTCTAACTATCAAAAAGCAAAAAACCGCTAATCTTTCGATTAGCGGTTTTTCTTTATTTGGCGGTGAGAGTGGATTTGAACTCTACTCGAAGGTTTAGTGCTATAAACCCTTATTTAAAATTTCTAACTATCAAAAAGCAAAAAACCGCTAATCTTTCGATTAGCGGTTTTTCTTTGTTTGGCGGTGAAATAGAGATTTGAACTCTACTCAAGGTTTAGTGCTATAAACCCTT
>NZ_JACGVN010000070.1:0-330 GCF_014077245.1 Colwellia sp. BRX8-9 | reverse complement strand
GCAGACGGTCCAATGACCGTCACCAGCTTTACTGTTGATGGTAATACATATAGTGCAGGTGACACCGTTACCCTCACCGAAGGTGAGTTAACTTTAAATGCAGATGGTAGTTATACTTTTACACCGAATGATAACTTCAATGGTGCTGTGCCTGTAATTACTTACATTGTTACTGACAGTGCAGGTGACACTCAGAGTTCTACCCTAACAATTTCAGTAACTCCAGTGTCAGATTTAAGTGATGATAGTGAAACTGTCACGATAGCTGAAGATACAACCGCCACGGGCAATGTGTTAGATAATGCTGAAACAGCAGACGGTCCAATGACC
>NZ_JACGVN010000083.1:0-269 GCF_014077245.1 Colwellia sp. BRX8-9 | reverse complement strand
GTTTCTAACGAAACTAACAAAAACATGCGGAGACTAATCCGTACATTCTTAGTTATGATTGTAAGTCTGACATTTTCACGCACAAATAAATGTGTCTTGAATAAGATGTTTACTCTGAGTAAGAGTAAACAAATGTTGATTAACAGCTTTCGCTATTAATCGCTTTTGTAAATATCTATGTCATATGTAAATCACAGCGCGACACCGTTCATTACGACATAAATACTTTATTTATATCAGCTTTCCAGATTGTTAAAGAACTCATTCTT
>NZ_JACGVN010000067.1:0-359 GCF_014077245.1 Colwellia sp. BRX8-9 | reverse complement strand
TACAACCCTAAGTAGTCTTTCGACACGAAGTACACCGTGGAGACTAATCCACAGCAATTGTAAAGTCTGACATTTTCACGCACAAATAAATGTGTCTTGAATAAGATGTTTACTCTGAGTAAGAGCAAACAAATGTTGATTAATAGCTTTCGCTATTAATCGCTTTTGTAAATATCTATGTCATATGTAACTATTGATTAGTCAAGAGCGCGACACCCTATTCCTAATATTAGCTACGACATAAATACTTTATTTATATCAGCTTTCCAGATTGTTAAAGAACTCATTCTTAACGCGCATTCGGTTAAAAACGTGGTTTAAAAAACCAAACTTAACATGTTCATCAGAACAGTTTAAGT
>NZ_JACGVN010000091.1:0-220 GCF_014077245.1 Colwellia sp. BRX8-9 | reverse complement strand
GATTGTTAAAGAACTCATTCTTAACGCGCATTCGGTTAAAAACGTGGTTTAAAAAACCAAACTTAACATGTTCATCAGAACAGTTTAAGTTTGGTCTCTTTCTTTATACGAAGAATCATAATGGTCTCTTATATTGTTGATATAAGATGGTGGAGCTATGCAGGATCGAACTGCAGACCTCCTGCGTGCAAGGCAGGCGCTCTCCCAGCTGAGCTATAGC
>NZ_JACGVN010000081.1:0-272 GCF_014077245.1 Colwellia sp. BRX8-9 | reverse complement strand
ACTTAACGTAAAGAGTTAGATATAAAACCCATTCGTTTATACCTTTGGAGCGTTGCTCCGTTGCTGCAGGCCTTGCCTGAAGCGAGATGCGCATGATACGCTTCTCAGTTTTGATGTCAACGTTTTATTTAATTTAATTTGAAGTTTCTTTTCGAAGATTCAAACCTTATCTATAAAACGTTAAGTTAACTACTTTACTCTAAAGTGATGTAGATAACTTATCAAAACGTTCGTTTGGGTTACCCCTTGGAACTGGAGCGCATTCTAGACAT
>NZ_JACGVN010000075.1:0-284 GCF_014077245.1 Colwellia sp. BRX8-9 | reverse complement strand
TGTGCAAATCACAGCGCGACACCGTTCATTGCTTTATAAATATCTTATTTATATCAGCTTTCCAGATTGTTAAAGAACTCATTCTTAACGCGCATTCGGTTAAAAACGTGGTTTAAAAAACCAAACTTAACATGTTCATCAGAACAGTTTAAGTTTGGCCTCTTTCTTTATACGAAGAATCATAATGGTCTCTTATATTGTTGATATAAGATGGTGGAGCTATGCAGGATCGAACTGCAGACCTCCTGCGTGCAAGGCAGGCGCTCTCCCAGCTGAGCTATAGC
>NZ_JACGVN010000090.1:0-224 GCF_014077245.1 Colwellia sp. BRX8-9 | reverse complement strand
GCCTTGAGTTCAAATGGTCAATGCAATGCTATCCTTAAACAAAGGAGCGCAGCTATGAAAAGAAGAACTCGTATTATCTATACTGCTCAGCAAAGAGCTTTAATGTGGGAAAAATACCAACAAGGAAGTACGCTTAATGATATAGCTCGATTGTTTGACCGACATCATCCTTCTATATCCCGCATTATAGCGGCGACTGGAGGTATACGACCTAACAACAAACA